>NZ_JACJPU010000050.1:0-38006 GCF_014696235.1 Sphaerospermopsis sp. FACHB-1194
CAGGAGTCAGGAGTCAGGAGTCAGGAGTCAGGAGTCAGGAGTCAGGAGTCAGGAGTCAGGAGTCAGGAGTCAGGAGTCAGGAGTCAGGAGTCAGGAGTCAGGAGTCAGGAGTCAGGAGGAAAAATTAGAATTAGCTATTGTTTATCTAGGGAGAAAAGTGGTCAGTATTCCACAACTCAAGAAATATCTTCAACAGATTATATTATTTCCTTTTAGTAATTAACCAACCAAAGGCAATAAATAAAATTGTAGCAATAACACTTAAAAATAAAGAAGTATAAAATGGATGGGGTGGACTGTTGGGAGAAATAAAAGCAACAGGTTGATTAATTTTATCAATGTGTTGAACTACTACACCGGAAACTATTGCACCACCACCAAAACCGATTCCTAATATTTGTACTGTTGTTTCTAAGGATCTATCTCTTTCTGTTTGTTCTATTTCCACTATACCACGAATTGTATCAATTAATTGACTAAATAATTCTTGTCCTGGTGCGAGATAGTTAATATCAGTTTGTATCTGTTCTTGCCATTTTTGACATTCTTTATCTAGAAAATCTTGCCAAAATTTAGGACTGATTTGATTATTGATTGCTGTAATTTTATTTAAGCAGATTTGAAAATTTTTAATGTTTGTCTGAATCGCTGTATTATGGGTTTGTAAATCCTGTAAACAGCGTGTATAGTCAAAACTTTGTTGGGGAATTTCTAATAATAATTTCTGTAATTCAGATATTTTAATTTTTGGTTGAGAGATTAAAGTTTGAAATTCCTGAATTTTATTATCCAAATAACTATAAGTTGTCCTAGCGTTTTGGTAACTTTGACTTGCTTTGTAATTAATAAATAGGATTTTATGATAACAGCATAATAAATCTCGTAGCCAGTTGTAAGCATTTGTCTGAAGTTGTAATGTATCAGTTTGGGGATGATTACTTGGGTTATTTAATTGGATAATAATTTGGCTTTGTACAACTGGGTTATTTATTTGATTATTTGGATATGCTTGATAAATAAATAATACACTATCAAATAAATTTCCTGAATCATTTAAAAAAGTATTAAAACCTGTATTTGCAAGTAAAGCGTTAGCAATTCTTTCTGCTAATATTTTACAGTCTGTGGTTGCGTCAACTTCTCCATAAATCCATAAACTTTGTCCTAATGATGCTTGAATTTTATTAGGTAATAAATTATCAGGTTGAAAATCTTTGATTTCTGGTATATTGATATCAATGTTATTTGCTGATTCAGGAACAAAAGTTAAATCAACTGCGTAGGTATCGTTGAGTAAAAAAGGTTGTAAATTGACATTAATTTTTAAACCGTTGGTTGTTGTAAAATTCCCCAAATCTAAATCTTGCGAATTAGTTAACCATTCGGTGTTTCTGCCTAATTCTTGTTTAGGTTCATATTTACCATTATAATAACAAATTAATTGAGATTTGATATCTTTTAAATTGGTAGCAGGAAAGGAAGAAACGCCAATATTAGCCAAATTATCCCATAAAAGGCTGGCATTGGCGACAACTTGATCAGGTGTATGTGCAAGAGTGTGTCGCAAATGAAAAGCATAGAGAGTAAGACTAAAATTCTTCACGGTTTTGATGGAGATTTTTGATCTTTAGATAAAGGGGAATTTTCTTTAATTGCGTTTTGAATTAGTTCTTTAGAAGATTCGCTAGGTTGGTTTGCTGGTGTGGAAGATTTAGTACCACCTGCACCAATATTACCATCTTCAGTTAAAGATGAATCCATTTTGTTTAAGTTTTGTTTATATACCTCCAAAAGTAATGACTGAGATTTTAACCAAGTTTCTATTTTTTCGGTTACTTCTTCATCATCATCTGGTAATTCTTGGGATAATTGTTGTAATTCTTGCCAAGTTTCATTAGTTAGTAAATCACTAGGATTTTCGAGAATTGAATTAAACGCAAGGGCAGCTTTTTTGTTAACTGACATGATGAATTAAACTCCTTTACCTATACAACAAAACGCAGACCAGTGAACAGGTGATCTAAAAGGTTGATAATTTGCACCGTTTTCCTGTTCTAGTCTATCAAAATATTTGTTAATTTCTGATTGCCAAGCAACAGTTAATGATGATTCTTTAGGTTCAGTTAACCAGATTCTCAAATCCTGAATTGTTGTATCTCTTAACCATATTTGGGCAGTTTGCAAAGCTAACAGGATATTATTTTGATGTTTTAATTCTTCATAAAATCTGACCATTAATAAAGCTGTCGCTGTTATACTAACTTTCCACAAACTACCAACTACATTGGTGCTACCAGCTAACAAAAAACCACTCGGTAAACCAATATATTCATCACTAATATTGTAACCGTCTATCATACCGCTTTCGCAAGCAGCAAGGGTAACTAAACGACATTTTTCTAGTTGCAGATGGGTGATAATATCTGCTAATTCGAGGACTTCATCAGCTAATGATAAACCTGAATCTAGGGGAGAATTAGAATCAAAGCTACCATGACAGAAGAAAAATAAATTGTGTGCTGTTGTCAGATGTTCAGGATTTTGAATAATTGTTGATTTTTTAGCTTCGCTTTTCTTCAAAACATGACTATTAGTAAACTGCTTTTTAATTGCTGTAACTGCACCTAAATCTTTTTCATATAAATCTTTTGTGGGTGTTTGCATAGCAAAGAAAGATTGAAAATTATCACGTTGACGCTGTTGGATTTGTTGTAATATTTGCAGACTGGGTACATAACCCACACCTTGAGGAAATAAATCCATTAAATAGGAATTTTTTACAGGTAAAGCATGGAGAGGGAAAAGGTGTAAGAAACGATGGGGAATTAAAATCAGTTTTTTACATTCTGATGGAACTAGATTTAATATTTCTTCTAGATGTAATATTTGGGCTAGGTTCTGTAAATTATCATCTAATTGATTGTTCCATGTTTCTTGGTTCTTGTTATAATCATTTATATATTTATTTGCCCAATCAATTAATTGATCAAATTTCTCTGCGGAAGATTGCCAAACTTTGATTTCTTTACCTCCTGGTTGAATCACAAAAGCAAAAAATTTATTAGTAGCAATATACCATTCAATAATTGCTGTTTGTTGATCAACAATATTGTTTAATGATGTAAAATTAAAACTAGCACCAAGGGGTAAATATTGATCTTGTAATTGTTGCCGTTGTTG
Organism: Sphaerospermopsis sp. FACHB-1194; assembly: GCF_014696235.1. Classification (NCBI taxonomy): domain Bacteria; kingdom Bacillati; phylum Cyanobacteriota; class Cyanophyceae; order Nostocales; family Aphanizomenonaceae; genus Sphaerospermopsis; species Sphaerospermopsis sp. FACHB-1194. The sequence continues at coordinate 3,181 of NZ_JACJPU010000050.1, forward strand.
GCGTAATTCTTGCAAAGTTTGAACTAAATTTTGGTAGTTTTCAGCTTTACCAGTTTGGATTAAATTTTGTTCGGTTGCAATCTGACTTTCTAATTCTTGTAATTGCGTAACTACCCCAGAGGGAAAGATACTTTTTAAGTCACGACTGAGAATTTGTTCTACTAAATTACGGGTTTTACTGCGTTCAATATAACTGATAGCTTCCGTTTCCCTACCCAAATCTAAACAAACTTCTACCATCCTTCTATATAACTGATTCCATTCTTCTGCTTGTTTGCGTTTACTTTCTTCCCCAGAAATAATTTCACCGCGTATATTTTCAACGGTAACAATGGCTTGAGTAAAGGTATCGTAAGCTAAATTTAATTGTTGGGAATCTTGATAAGCAATACCCAAATTTAATAAAGTTTCGGCATTGTTTTGAGGAAAATCATCGCGGATTCTCACTTCTAAAGCCGCAGTATAAGCATTGATCGCATTTTCTAAATTCTGGGCTTTATCTCCCCTGATTCTGTCACGGTAGGCAGTCCCTAGATTATTTTGCGTGGCTGCCCAATCTACAGGAAAATCATCGCGGGTTCTCACTTCTAAAGCCGCAGTATAAGCAGCGATCGCATTTTCTAAATTCTCCTCTTGATCTCCCCTGATTCTGTCACGGTAGGCATTCCCTAGATTATTTTGCGTGGCTGCCCAATCTACAGGAAAATCATCGCGGGTTCTCACTTCTAAAGCCGCAGTATAAGCATTGATCGCATTTTCTAAATTCTCCTCTTGATCTTTCGTGATTCTGTCACGGTAGGCAGCCCCTAGATTATTTTGCGTGGCTGCCCAATCTACAGGAAAATCATCGCGGGTTCTCACTTCTAAAGCCGCAGTATAAGCAGCGATCGCATTTTCTAAATTCTGGGCTTTATCTCCCCTGATTCTGTCAAAGTAGGCATTCCCTAGATTATTTTGCGTGGCTGCCCATTTTTCAGGAAAATCATCGCGGGTTCTCACTTCTAAAGCCGCAGTATAAGCAGCGATCGCATTTTCTAAATTCTGGGCTTTATCTCCCCTGATTCTGTCAGAGTAGGCAATCCCTAGATTATTTTGCGTCATTGCCCAATCTACAGGAAAATCATCGCGGGTATAAACTTCTAAAGCCGCAGTATAAGCAGCGATCGCATTTTCTAAATTCTGGGCTTTATCTCCCCTGATTCTGTAAAAGTAGGCAACCCCTAGATTATTTTGCGTCATTGCCCAATTTACAGGAAAATCATCGCGGGTATAAACTTCTAAAGCCGCAGTATAAGCATTGATCGCATTTTCTAAATTCTGGGCTTTATCTCTCCTGATTCTGTCACGGTAGGCATTCCCTAGATTATTTTGCGTCATTGCCCAATTTACAGGAAAATCATCGCGGGTATAAACTTCTAAAGCCGCAGTATAAGCAGCGATCGCATTTTCTAAATTCTGGGCTTTATCTCCCCTGATTCTGTCACCGTAGGCATTCCCTAGATTATTTTGCGTGGCTGCCCATTTTTCAGGAAAATCATCGCGGGTTCTCACTTCTAAAGCCGCAGTATAAGCATTGATCGCATTTTCTAAATTCTGGGCTTTATCTCCCCTGATTCTGTTAAGGTAGGCAGCAGCTAGATTATTTTGCGTGGCTGCCCAATTTACAGGAAAATCATCGCGGGTATAAACTTCTAAAGCCTCAGTAAAAGCAGCGATCGCATTTTCTAAATTCTCCGCTTTATCTCCCCTGATTCTGTTAAGGTAGGCAGCAGCTAGATTATTTTGCGTCATTGCCCAATCTACAGGAAAATCATCGCGGGTATAAACTTCTAAAGCCGCAGTAAAAGCAGCGATCGCATTTTCTAAATTCTGGGCTTTATCTCCCCTGATTCTGTAACAGTAGGCAGCCCCTAGATTATTTTGCGTCATTGCCCAATCTACAGGAAAATCATCGCGGGTGAAAACTGTGGAAACTATTTCATAACCAGTGACAGCAATTTCCATATTATTGGCTTTGTTGCCTAAAGGAAATTGTTGAATTAGATTACCTAACTTAACTATCACAGCAGCTAAAGATTGTGCTGTTTCTGGTTCTGCTTCCGCTATTGTTGTGGTTGCCCAAGCCTGTAATAAGTTAGCAAAGGTAAGATTGAGTTTATCTGTATTGGCTGCCAGCAAGGGGTAAACTACCTGGGGGTTGCCTTGACTTTCTGCCGTTGCTTGTAATACTTCTGATAAAAATGGTAAATAAGTTTCTATATCTGCTTCACTAACCGGGGTTTCTGCTTCTGGAGTATTTTCCTCTAGGGGTATATCTAAAGCTTGATTTAGTTGAGATTCTATAAACATCAGCTTATTAGCACGATTCTCCTGTCCTTCTTGGGTGGACATTTGTGCTACCCCTACCTTAAGCAATTGTAAAAAGTCAGCATCTAATAATTCGCTGTTAGCTTCTAATATTGCCGATTCTTCCCCATCTGCACAACTTAGCAGTTGTTGAATTAGCTGATAATATGCCTGTAGACGCTGTTTATCCATATATTAAAGCTGGGGTGGGGTAGCATTTAATTATCCTTCAATAGCATTTTCCCCCATTTCGGATCATTTTATGCTGAAAATCCTCAAATCCTGGAAATCCTGATTCTGACAATCACATCCTGAAAATCCTCAAATCCTGGAAATCCTGATTCTGACAATCACATCCTGAAAATCCTCACATCCTGGAAATTCTGATTCTGACAAAAAATTACATCCTGAAAATCCTCAAATCCTGGAAATCCTGATTCTGACAATCACATCCTGAAAATCCTCAAATCCTGGAAATCCTGATTCTGACAAAAAACCACATCCTGAAAATCCTCACATCCTGGATATCCTGATGCTGACAATCACATCCTGAAAATCCTCACATCCTGGAAATCCTGATTCAGACAAAAAATCACATCCTGAAAATCCTCCTGCCTTCTGCCTTAGTTAAAAGATTTTAGATTTTAGACTGTAGAAAAACAATCCAAAATCCAAAATCCAAAATTACCCTATTCCGCCCAAGCGATTAACCTGGGTTCATAAGGATTAGAAAGGTATTGGTTTTGTGGTAAAACCCGCAAAGACAAACCTTGCAAACCAGAAGAGGTATAAGTGATATCAGCAATATAGACACTTAAACCTTGGTCATCTTGTCCTTGGTAATCCATAACTACAGGAACAGCATTGACAATATTGCCGTTAGCGTCAATAGCACCTTGGTATAATTCTACCTGCACATCTTCATTTGTTAAAGTTGCTAAATCAACCTTAGCTTTTACAGCCACAGTTTGATTAACTTCAATTGCCGAAGCTGCTCCGACATCAATATCTTTGATTTTGATGTTAAACCAATGTTCACCAAGTTTTGCTTTCCAAGCTGCTAATTCTTTCGCTGGGGCGTAATTATTAGCGGTGAGGGTATGATAGCGATCGCTGGCAGGAAAATAAGCTCTTACTGCATATTCTCGCACCATCCGCGCTGTATTAAAGAACGGACAATTTAACCGAATAGCATCTTTCATTTTTGCTACCCAAGCACGGGGTAAACCATCCCCATCACGCTGATCATAGAATAAGGGTACAACTTCTTTTTCTAACAACTCATAAAGAGCATTAGCTTCTATTTCATCTTGATAGTTGGGATCTTCGTAATTTTCCCCATGTCCGATCGCCCAACCAGTACGCACATAATCAGCTTCATCCCACCAACCATCAAGTACACTTAAATTAGGTAGTCCGTTCATTGCTGCTTTCATGCCGCTAGTACCAGAAGCTTCACGGGGGCGGCGTGGTGTATTTAACCACACATCACAACCAGCTACCATCAACCGAGCAATGTGAATATCGTAGTTAGGAACAAACACCACTTGTTTTTCCAGATGGTTTTCGCGGATAAAGTGATTGATATCGCGGATCAGTTCTTTCCCCGGAATATCTTTAGGATGTGCTTTGCCCGCAATGACAAACTGTACCTTGCTGTGTTTATGTCCTGATAAAATCTTCTTGATCCTGTCTAAATCACGCATCCAGAGCGTAGCGCGTTTATAGGTAGCAAAACGACGAGCAAAACCAATGGTTAAGACATTGGGATCAAGGACTTCTTGAGCTTGGGCAATATCAGAAGCTGAAGCACCGCGATCGCGTAAATGCTTAACCAAATGATCCCGCACATACAAAATCATATCCAGGCGACAGCGTTCATGATTACGCCATAACTCCTCATCTGGGATCGCGTCCATCCGTTCCCATAACTGATTATCTGGTGGTACTGATGACCAGTTTGGACCTAGATAGCGATCGTACAACTCCTGAGTTGATTTAGCCACACAACTGCGAGCATGAACACCATTAGTAATAGCAGTGATTGGCACTTCATCAACGGGGACTTTCTTCCATAAACCTTGGAACATTTGCCGAGATACCACACCGTGCAACTGTGCCACACCATTGGAAAATGTCGCCATTTTCAAAGCTAACACCGCCATACTAAAAGGCGCGGATAAATCACCAGTATTTTCCCGTCCCAAACCTAAAAACTGTTCTTTGGGCAAACCAAAGATATCTGCATAATATCCCAGATAATACAAAATTTTATCGGGAGCAAACAAATCAATACCAGCGGGTACAGGGGTATGGGTAGTAAATATATTACTGGAAGCTACCACTTGTCTAGCTTGAGAATAACTCAAACCGTCTTCCTGGATTAACATCCGAATGCGTTCTAAAGCTGAGAAAGCCGCATGACCTTCATTCTTATGGTAAGCTGTCACCTTGTAACCCAAGGCTTTTAACATCCGCACACCACCGATCCCCAGCATCATTTCCTGGTGGATACGCATATCAATGTCACCACCATATAACTGATCGGTGATGTCATGATCATAAGCTTTGTTAGGTTCAATATTGGTATCCAGCATATACAGGGGAACTGTTCCCACCTGCACACGCCATACCCTAGCATATACCTTGCGTCCTGGATAATCTACCTCAATCCTTAGCTCTGAGCCATCGGGATTGCGTTCCAAGTGCAAAGGCATATTATAAAAATCGTTGATGGGGTAGCGTTCTTGTTGCCAACCATCAGCATTAAGATATTGGGCAAAATAACCTTGTTGGTAGAGTAAACCCACACCAACCAAAGGTAATCCCAAATCACTAGCAGATTTGAGGTGATCTCCCGCCAAAACACCCAAACCGCCAGAATAGATCGGCAAACAATCTACCAGTCCAAACTCAGCGGAAAAATAAGCGTAACATTCCTTTTGGGTTGATCCGCGTTGTTTGTTATACCAAGTGCGCTCTTGCAAATAATCTTCTAGTTGTCGAGCAGCACGATCCATTTGTGCTAGGAAACCTTCATCTTCGACAACTTCCAATAATCGCCCTTGACTGATAGTACCTAGCATCAAAACTGGGTTATGTCGGCTTGATTCCCACAAATCTGGGTCTAATCGACGAAATAAGTCTTTGCTCTCAACATTCCAATCAAAATGTAGATTGTATGCTAGTTTTCGCAGTGGTTCTAGTCGCTGCGGTAGTGAAGGAGAAACGTTAAATGTGCGAATTGGCTGCATAGTATGGCAAAAGTTCTAATTCTGTTATGGTTATTGTTTACTGTTATTGTTTACTGTTTTTACTGGGTGTTGCCAATTCTTTATACTATGTTTGTGAATTTCTGATGACTTTGTTAAGCATTGAGAATTATTGTCTCATACTTTGCTAGAGTTTACACCAAACAACGTTCTTGGTCTATAGGTTTCCATTCCTGAATTTCCTATTGGCATCAAATTCAGTTTCTCATTGTTACTTGTATAGTATCAGGCAAGAGGCAACAGGCAAACGGCAGTAGTGAAACCCTGAATATTATTAGGTTTCAGTGATCAATCACCGATTTTGGCAACAAAAATTATAGTTATCATTAAATTTACTAACACTTTAGCCCAAAAATACTAACCACCACATCAACCAACCGGATAATTTTTAATTATTTCTTAATATTTTTAGCAGTAAAGTAATCTACCACAAAAATTTGTAAAAAAATTTGTAATTTGTGTAATTTATGGTTTATTTGCACATAAATCCCTAAAATTTGTCTAATTCAACAGAGAACAAACAAATTTTCTCCACCAAATTCTTCCCAAGAGTGAACAACTGCGACTACACCCAGCTTTGTAAAATGAATATTTTATTAATATTTATTAATATTTTATTAATATTTATTAATATTTTATTAATATTCTGCTCAGGAAAAAATGAATCAGGTGATCATTGATATACCTATGTACCGATAGAAGGCTGATCTTGGGGATTATGTGGCATAGTTAAGGCTATTGCAGCCGCAAAAGCCATTTCAGCAGCTATTTTATAAGCCAGTTTGATGTTTGGGGAAGCATCCTTATCTTTGGAAGCTATGTCAGAGTAATTTTTTTTACGAAGTGACTCTTGGTTAACTGCACCCGCCACAATAGAACGTTGTAAAATAATCAATGCATCTAGGTCTTCTGAGTCATAATTTGTTTGCAGAAGTTTATGGATCTGATGTTTTGCTGTAGCACTCAAATAGCCAGTAGTTAAAGCTTGCTGCACAATTTCTTTAATTGTAATCATGATTTAACCGTAGGTGTTACTTAAAAGGGATATTTTACTCTGTAAGTGGATTTTTGTCCTGTGCATGGTGCAAAAAAGTGATTTAGGGAAGGTAACAGGGAAAAGAAAACGGGTAAGAAGCAATCAAGGTGTACCTTGCGATCGCCAAAATCAAATAAAAGTCCTATATCAGCAGTCAGCTTTAGAAAAATCCTAGTGGATGATCAATTAATAGCAGTGAGTAAGACTACAGAAAGCCAGCTATCAAACATAAAATCTGAGTCATAAAATACTATTTATAGCAGTATAAAAATGTGCAATATCACAATTTTTACAGATACAAATCATAGAGAATAAACGGATTTTTTGTTTAAAGTTGTTCATTAAAAATAAATTATGTTATTGTGAAGATCAATTGTCATTCAAAATCGCTAATGTTATTGAAAGCGTGATTTTCCTAGCCTATAAGTCCTTTGTGTGCAGCATGATTAGAGCATTATACTCTACAAATTCATTACCAGAAAGCCGTCACAGCAATCGGGGAAGTGCTTACTTGTTTGCACCGATGGTCAACTTCAATATCATGGCAGACGTGGGAGATACTCCACCATAAACTTTTATAAAAAAATACTAATTTATTGTCTTTATTGTCAAAATTCAGGATTCAGAAAAATTTTACAATTCAGAATTGACAGATTCAAGATTTTGTCAAACATTTGCAGTATCATCCTTGAAGTCCTGTGTATTATGTATGCTGTATTCTGTATTCTGTATTCTGTATTCTGTATCCTGAATCATTACAATAATTGCTCATTCAAGAAAAAGTAAGTATTCAGCTATCAGCAATCAGCAGTCAGCTAAAACTGCTTTTCAGACTAATTTTACAGAATTTTTAGAGCAGACTGATACCAAAATCAATTGCTAATTCTTCGCTAAAAATGCTCATAAATTCCAGATCATAACTGATTACTGATTACTGATTACTGATTACTGATTACTAAATACTCGGAATAAAAATTACATTGTCTGTTAAGCAACAAGACAATATTTTCCTGTCACACAAAACTTATGTGAGATATTTGTAGCCATGATTAACCAATTATATTCTGACAAATTACAGCGACTACCAGGACTTTTATTAACCACCTTATTAGGTGATATTCCGTCAATTCTTTTGGGTCCACAACTGAGAAGGTTGGTATATCGCCGTCTTTTTGCAGCTATGGGTAAGAGGGTGTACATTCAGCATGGTGCAGAATTTCTCTCTACCACCTCTATTGAAATTGGTAATGGAGTACACATCTTTAAAAATGTGCGTTTAGATGCCAAAGGACACCCAAACAATAAAATTTATTTAGGAAATGGAGTAGCAATTGAGCGTAACGTAGATATAGGCTGTTTGGAAAATACTTGTATACACATAGAGGAAGATACATTCATTGGACCAAATGTTTGTATTGCTGGACCTGGAAATATTACGATTGGTAAGCAATGTATGATCGCATCTCAATCTGGTATATATGCAAATAATCACAATTTTACAGATACATTATTGCCAATGCAAAAACAGGGCGTTACCCGTCAGGGAATTGTGATTGAGGATGATTGTTGGCTAGGACATGGAGTTACTGTATTAGATGGTGTAACTATTGGCAAGGGTAGCGTAATTGGTGCAGGAGCAGTAGTCACTAAAGATATTCCTCCCTATTCCGTCGCTGTTGGTATACCTGCAAAAGTGATTAAAAGCCGGACAGCTAAAGAAATGGTGCAGTATTCTTAAATTTAGGGTGTAGAGAGGTAGGGAATAGGGAATAGGGAATAGGGAATAGAAAATTATTTCTTCAGCCCCCTGCCTAGAAACATACCTCCAAAAAAGAACCAGATGTGAGTAAGATAGAGATTGCTGAAAAGTTTTTTGTCTTACCCCTGGGAGATAATTCTATGGTGACTTTAAAAATCGCTGTTTATATTGTTGTTGCCTTCTTCATAGGAATTTTTGTGTTTGGATTTTTGTCAAATGACCCTGCTCGCAACCCTGGCCGTCGGGATTTAGAATAGGAACACAACAAATCATCTGTTATCAACTGCAACTGCTGGAAGGTGGAAGACACTCAATGCCTAAACACTGGCACAAATCTGGAAAATGATACTGTGTCGTCCTTTTGGCGGCTTGCTACAAGTCAGCAGAAGGCAAAAGTCGGAAGGCCAAGTGTAAATCATCCTTCCGGCTAAATATTTGGTTTTTCATATCTGGCTTGTTGTTAGCTCGATTTTCCACAAGATATGCTTCATCCAGTTTTGCTACCTGACTCACCTCCTGTTCAAGAATACATCCAACCTGGCCATCTTCTCGCTTCTGCTTCTGTGGTAGAAGAGCAAACTGGGACGCAGCAACTTGCGACTTCAGGAAATATCGAGACTGCTAATGGTCTGGTGACTCCCACACAAACTAATCAAGATAATGCAGTAATTAGCAAAAGCTTATCTTCAAATTCTGTTCCAGAAACTGTATCGCCAACATTTTCCCCTCTGATTGTTTCTAGAAGTGGGGGGCTTTTGAGAAAATCTTTGATAGTTGGTACTTCCCAAAAGGAAGATGCGGATGCTGACAAGACACCGGGGGCTACATTTCCACAAATTTCTCGTGAAGTTACCAATACAAACAATATATGGTTGGCTGAGTCACCAGTTATGATCAAAACTTCAGCCCCAGTAAAACACCCAGTAAAACATAAAAGTCAACATCAAAATCCTGTAAATATATACAAATCAGGGGAGAAGATTAATATTTCTGCCTCTACAAAGACGGGAGAAAATACGTCTAGTTCTCTCCTAGTACAAAATATTATTGAGTTTAAGCCACGTAATTCAAATAACCAACCATCAACTTCTACTACTGTAGAATTTCCTCCGCCAAATCAACCTGCTGGGAATACGCCACAAGTAAGACAACGAGTTATAGAAGTAATTGCAGACCGCCAAGAATATGATGAGCAAAGACGAATCGTTACGGCTGAAGGTAATGTGGTGGTTAGATTTGATGGGGCGGTGGTAGATGCCGATCGCCTACAAGTAAATTTGGATAATTTAATTGCTGTGGGGGAAGGTAATGTTGCTTTAACTAGGGGTAATCAGGTATTACGGGGAGAACGCTTTACTTATAATTTTGTTCAGGATAGTGGGGATCTGGAAAATGGCAGGGGCGAAATTTACATCCCCACAACTCAAGCTGATTTTGCTTTTTCTCCCTCCCCAACTACAGATATTACCGCAGGTGGTGTACCTAGTCGTCCACCTAGTGACCGGATTCGTGCTAATCAACCTGTTACTGGTGTCAGCAGTCCCGGTGGTATTGATGTGAATTTTGCAGGTCAAGCGGATGCCAGAAATATTCCCGTAGCCAAATCCGGTGGTATGGTCAAAAGATTGCGTTTTCAAGCCCAACGCATTGATTTTTATCCCCGTGGTTGGCAAGCTGAGGATGTGCGGATTACCAATGATCCTTTTTCACCCCCAGAATTAGAGTTACGAGCATCTAAAGTGACTTTGACGCGAGAAGCACCTTTGGTAGATCGGGTAACTACTCAGCGTCAACGTTTAGTTTTTGACCAGAATTTTGTCTTACCTATCCCCATTGATAACCAAAAAATTGACCGTCGAGAAAGGGATATTAATCCTTTTCTTGTTTCTCCTGGTTATGATAATGGTAAACGGGGGGGTTTGTATGTAGAACGGAATTTCTTAGCGATTAATAATGATCAAACTCGTTGGATGATTACACCTCAATTGTTTGTACAGAGAGCTATTCAAGATAATAGTAATATTCCTGGTTTGTTGGGTGTAAAAACTAACCTAAATACTGTGTTAAATGCAAAAACTAAGGTGGAAGGAGTAGGAGAATTAACAAGTCTAGATGTGAATAAATTAGAGGATAATTTGCAGGGGAGTTTACGGTTACGTCAGAGTTGGGGTGAGGTAAATCCTCATATATTGAATTTAGAATATAGCTACCGCGATCGCCTTTACAATGGTACTCTCGGTTTCCAAACTGTGCAGAGTAGTTTGGGTGGTGTAATCACTTCTCCGATTATTCCTTTGGGAAAAAGTGGCATTAATCTTAGCTATCAAGGAGGCGCTCAGTATATTAATTCTAATACAGATCGTGCCGATTTACTAGAGCCACAACGGAAAAATAACCGTGTTTCTTTAGGTCGGTTACAAGGTAGTATTGCTCTAAATACTGGTTTTTTGTTATGGCAGGGAAAACCATTACCAGCTACTGCTAAGGAAGGATTAAAATATACACCTAATCCTGTAGTACCTTACTTGCAGGCGATCGCGGGTGTGACGGGTACAACCAGTTATTACACCAGTGGCGATAATCAAAGTACCTTAATTGGTACTGTTGGTTTAGTTGGCCAGATAGGTCATTTTTCTCGCCCATTTTTTGATTATACTGCCTTTAATGTGAGTTATTCCCAAGGTTTCAACAGCGGTTTATCACCATTTTTGTTTGATCGTTCTGTTGATAACAAAGTTTTGAGTGCTGGTATTTCCCAACAAATATATGGACCGTTTCGTTTAGGCTTTCAAACATCAATCAACCTAGATACAGGTAAAGAAAGTAGTACAGATTATATTGTGGAATATAACCGCCGCACCTATGGAATCACCTTGCGTTACAATCCAGTTTTAGAATTAGGTGGTTTTAGTATTCGTATTAGTGATTTTAACTGGAAAGGTGGTACTGATCCATTTTCTTCAGATGAAGTGAAACCTGTGGTGGGTGGAGTGCGACAAGATAATTAGGCTGTTAATCTGATTGATAATGATATTAAATCAAATCAACCACCAAGTGCAGGATTCCAATTTTTTGGGCTTGTGAAAATTGATGGTAAAACGAAAGTTTTAATGCTACACTAAAAAACCACGCTCGCAGGGGGGTATATGACCTCTACCACAAATCTTTCCACATCTGGAATTAGTCTTCCAGATCATACTCAATTACCAGAGTCTGATGGTACATTTGTGAAAAATTTTCAGGAACATCCTCAAAGCATTCTATTAACAGAATCTATTAAACCAGTATTGCAAAAAATCCATCCTGACGGACAATATTGTATAGGTCAAGATAGCGGCATTTACTGGCGTATGACCGATCCTCCGGAACGGGGTGCAGAAGCACCAGATTGGTTTTATGTGCCTAATGTACCTCCTAGTTTGAATGGTCAAATGCGCCGTTCTTATGTCCTGTGGCAAGAGTATATTTCACCATTAATTGTTCTAGAATTTGTTTCTGGGAATGGCGATGAAGAACGGGATCAAACACCGTGGAAAGGAAAATTTTGGATTTATGAACAGGTGATACATCCAGCTTTTTATGGTATTTATGAAGTGAATAAAGCCAGTGTGGAAGTTTATCATTTAATTGAAAATAAATACCAATTATTACCAGCAAATGAACGGGGACATTATCCTATTCCAGCTTTAGGTGTTGAGTTAGGAATTTGGCAAGGTGAATATCAAAATGTAGATTTACCTTGGTTACGTTGGTGGGATTTAGATGGTAATTTGTTGTTAAGTGGAGAAGAACGAGCAGAACAGGAACGCCTAAAAAATGAGCGTTTAATTGCCCAATTGCGTGCTTTAGGTGTTGAACCGGAAGTTTAATAAAATTCAGATCCCCAATTGTTTAATTATGTTTAATAAGTCGGGGATCTAATTTTTTGCAATCCAAAATCCAAAATCTAAAATCCAAAATTGCCTTACCTTGGTTTTCCCAAAGTAGTTATATATAAAACTGCTTCATCAGCGGGAATACCCAAAACATCATTTACTTGATCATCAAAGAAACCACCGATACCACTAACTCCTAAATTCAAGCGAATCGCTGCTAGATTAAGCCTTTGTCCTAAATGACCGGCATCGAGATGTAAATAACGGTAAACGCGATCGCCATATTGTCCTATAGCTGTTTTTAAATCAGCAGTATGAAATATTACCGCTGCTGCATCTCGTCCTAATTCCTGTCCCAAACAAAGAAAATGCAACTCACGACGAAAATTCTTAAAGCGAATTTGTCTTAATTCTTGGGCTTTTGGTGCATAATAATAACAGCCAGATTCTAGTCCTTTAACACCAGAAACAGCAATAAATGTTTCAATTAAATTCAGGTCAAAATAATCAGGAGCAGTATCTAAATTTTGATCCAGATAATTTTGTGGTTGATAGGTAAAATCGAGTAAAGCTTTCAGTTCATCAAAAGTTAATTTTTCACCACTATAAGAGCGAGTAGAACGACGTTTATAGATAGTATTTTCTAAATCTACAAAATTTTTACCCCAGTCAATTGGTGTGGTGACAGTAGAAAGTTTGTCGCAAAAAGGAAAATTATATTTATCATCTAAAGTTTTTTCTGGTTTGGTAGTGGCTACATTTTTTTTACTGTTTTCATCAGATTTAATTTGGGTGTGAACATGAAAATATTTTAAGAGTTGTCCATCAGGAATGGAAGGATAATTAGTTTCTGTTAATGAAGGTAAGGCGGTTTTTCCTAAAGGCAAATTTTGTTTAATATCTAATAAATCTGCCAATGCCATCACTACAGTTGCACCTTCTTGTTCTGGATCGATATACAGTAGATCATTGATAGCTTCATCTGCAAAACCACCAATTAAATGAGGACGATAATCAGTAATTGATCCTGCCAATTCAATGTTACCTAAAAGATGTCCAGTATCAAGAAAAATGCGACGATAAGCTCGATCTTCATAACGCCATGCAGAACGATAAAAAACCGCAGTAGTAATAATAGCGAGTTGAGTATTTTCTAAACTAGGATGCCAAAAACAAGCTGCTTGTAAAGCTGTCCAAACATCATTTTCCCAAAATTGTTTTAAAGAATGAGTACGACATTGATAGTTATAAAGTCCAGCAGGTAACAAAGGTGTACCACGGGAAACTAAATATACTTCAGCCGGGTATAAACCTCCTGCACTGGGAGCAGAGCGAAAATAAACTGCACTACCCATAGAAGGCATTTTCGCAGTCAGTCCATAACTGTGAAATAACAGTTGCGAAAGTCTCCGCCACCATTTAGCATCAGGATTATGGTTAAAAGCCTCTGGTGCTTCTTGTAAATAGGGTTTAAGGTCAAAATCAGCGCCAATTTTGTATTCTTTAAATGGTACTGGTTGTTTAGCCCAGTCTAAATCCTGATTTTTCCCAGCTAATGTCTCCGGGTCGTATTTAGTACGCTCGTGGTAATGTTGGGCAATTGATTTGTATATTTCTGGCATAGTATTTTTAATTTAAGATCCTCAGAAAATTCTATTTTTTGATTGGGGACTGGTGACTGGTGACTGGTGACTGGTGACTGGTGACTGGGGACTGGTGACTGGTGACTGGTGACTGGTGACTGGTGACTGGTGACTGGTGACTGGTGACTGGTGACTGGTGACTGGTGACTGGGAAAGAAAATTTTAGATTTTAGATTTTAGATTTTAGATTGGAATTGACAAAAACAATCCAAAATCCAAAATCCAAAATCTAAAATAAGTAACTCCTGACTCTTGCTGTATTTATTATGAATTACCAAATGATGCCTACACGCAAAACACTGTCAAAATCTGACGTTGAAATCTCTTACTTGGAATGGAACAAAGGTCAAAACCCATTGCTGTTATTACATGGTATGGCTGATAATGCTTGGGTTTGGTCGAGTTTAGGAGATTATTTAGCGGCTGATTACCATATAATTGCCCCAGATATGCGTGGTCATGGTGAGAGTAGTAAACCAGAGAAAGATTATAGTTTTGAAAGTGCGATCGCTGACATAGAAGCATTAATGGAACAACTGGGATGGAATGCTGCTCATGTTGTCAGTCATTCTTGGACAGGTAAACTAGCTGCTATTTGGGCGCGACAAAACCCAAAACGCTTAAAAAGCATCACTTTGGTAGATCCAATTTTCATCTGGAAAATGCCCAGTTTACTAAAATTAACTTTTCCTTTGTTGTATAAAGTTCTACCATTCTTAAAAACTATGGGACCATTTACCAGTTACGAAGAAGCGGAACAACAAATCAAACAACTAAGTCAATTTCAAGACTGGAGTGCTGTACAGCAACAAGTTTTTCAAGCGGGAATAGAACAAAAACCCGATGGAACTTGGGGTAGTAAATTTACAATTTCTGCCCGTGATGGTATTTTTGATGCAGTCTTAGAAGTACCAGGTTTTATTACTCCTGTTGATATACCTGCCCTCTTTATTCAACCAGAAAAAGGAGTAAACCGCCAAGATTGGCAAATTAAACCCTACAAAACCAACCTGAAAAACCTCACCTTTAAAAAATTACCTGGAAATCATTGGCCATTTCTAACCAAACCAGCAGAATTTAATCAAACTGTCGCCGAATTTTTAGCAAGACAAAAATGAAGGAGTCAGGAGTCTGGATTCAGAATAATTTTAGATTTTAGATTTTAGATTGGAGTTGACAGAAACAATCACCAATCACCAATCACCAATCACCAATCACCAATCACCAATCACCAATCACCAATCATGAGTCTCTGTATAAATCCTATTTGTCCTCAACCTAACCACCCAGATAATGATGAAAACCGCTTTTGTCAAAGTTGCGGTTCTCAATTAGAATTATTAGGACGTTATCGAGTTTTACGTTTACTAAGTGATAAAACTGGGTTTAGTAAAGTTTATGAAGCTTACCAACAAGACACACCAAAAATTCTCAAAATCCTCAAAGAAGAATTAGCTAACGATAGCAAAGCGGTTTCTTTATTTCAACAAGAAGTAGAAGTTTTAGGACAATTAAAACATCCTGGTATTCCCCAAGCAGAAGAATATTTTACCTATCAAACCAGAGCAGGTTTAACCCTGCATTGTATGGTAATGGAAAAAATCGAAGGACCGAATTTAGAACAATGGTTAAAACAACAACAAAACCGCCCCATTTCTGAAAGTCAAGCAATAGCTTGGTTAAAACAACTAGCCGAAATTTTATTATTAGTACATAACCAACAATATTTACATAGAGATATTAAACCATCTAATATAATGATTCGTCCAGATGGACAATTAGTATTAATTGATTTTGGCACAGCCAGAGAAATTACAAAAACCTATATTGCTAATAATGGCAGCATGACATCTATTTCTTCTTCTGGTTATAGTCCCAGAGAACAAATGAATGGTCAAGCATTGCCCCAATCAGATTTTTTTGCATTAGGACGCACCTTTGTATTTTTATTAACAGGATGTCAACCTGCTCAATTATATGATGCTCATTTAGATATTTTAAACTGGCGACATTTAGCAAATCATGTTTCCCCATACCTATTAAATTTTATTGATTGGTTAATGGCAAATGAACTTAATAAACGTCCTGAAAATGCCAGAGAAATCCTAGATAAATTAACAGAATTAGAAAATATATATACAGGAAGTAACGTAGCCACAGTCAATATAGTAGGTGGTTTAAAAACAGAAATAGTCACACCAACAACCACAACCAAAAATACAATTAAACCTCCCGAAAAACAACCCGAAAAATTACCCTTACTAGCCTTATTTACCGCCTTAATATGTTCCTTATTATTATTATGGACAGTAGCACTGGCAAACAGAAATAATAAATTTACCGTTGTTCCTGCTGACTATGGACAAGCACCGGTTAAAAAAGGACAAGTTGATTATTTTCCTTATGAAGAAGGGAAAGACAGTCAAGGGAAAGTAGCAGAATTTAACATAGCAGTTTTATCAGTAGAATATAAATGGCAACTAGGCAGCACTTTTCAAATTAAACATAACGATGAAATTATTAACCTTGAGGCTTTAAAAACTCGGTTAGAAGCAGAAGGAATACAGAGAATAATGGAAAATCCCAGTGAAATTATTTCTGTAGGTACAGCTTCCTGTGAAGGTGATGTGAACACAGAACAAAGTAGAGCGTTAGAACGTTCAAAGCAAATTCAATTATTAGCGAAACAATTATTTAGTAATACATCAAGTGTTCAAGGTTATAGATTATTAAACTTAGGACAATTTCAGAGAAAAGACTGTCAAGCAAATCAAGATTCTACAGCTTATCAACGCAGTATCATTATTATTGGAGTCAAAAAACAAGACGAGGGAGTAATATTAGATGAAGCACTCAGAGATAGATTAGAGAAAAAACCCTTTGCGGATTTTAAACTAGAAGATTATTCACTAGGTGCAGCAGATAAATTTAAAACAATTCCTAGTAATTTATAATCTTTCTTACTCTGCGTTCTCTGCACCTCTGCGGTAAATAAATCTGATAAAACTTATGGTCAAAAAAGCAGATATTAGCACCAAAAAACTTATTAGCTAACTTTCAATTTTCAATTTTCAATTTTCAATTTTCAATTTTCAATTTTCAATTTTTCATGCTCCCATTCCCGAATAACGCTTTAAACCTGCACGCCATAACAAGCGATTTGCACCTAAAAAGATCATAAACCAAGCTATAATTGATAAAAATCCTCTGGTTAAATCTACAGGTAAACCTACTAAAATACTAGCAGGGAAATTAATTAAATAAGGAAATGGTGTCATCATGGCAATATTTCGCACTGCTTCGGGAAAAACTTCTAAAGGTGCAATCATACCTGATAAAAACAGAAAAAATAAAAACCAAAAGGTTTCTAAAGCTGTAGCTCTTTCTGTCCAAAATGCTAACATTGCTAAGGTATATTGAATTAAAAATCTTAACGCAAAAGCCAGCAATGCAGCTAAGATAAATAACAATAAGTTAGGTAAAGTCGGTATCCAAAAAGCTTGGGGATATAAGATAAAAAAGAATCCTATTAATAGAAATACAAAAGGAAGTCGAGCAAATCTTTCAGAAATATGTCCAGCGAGATGATGAAATACTGGATCTATGGGTTGTAATAAGCGAGGTGAAAGTTTACCTTCTACTACTTGTTTTTCAAATTCAAAAATCACCCAAACAACTGTCAGTTGTCTAGCCAGAAAAACTGCGAAAAAGTAACGGGCAAAATCTAATGAATTTAAACTAAAATTTCCTCCTGCGGCGGCTTTTATCCAGACTCCCATGAGAATAATTGGTAAAGAACCAGATAATACCCATAATATGAGTTCTGAGCGATATTCTACCATATAGGCATAATATACAGTGAGCAAGGTTTGGATTTTTTTTAAAGGTTTTTTCATAGATATTTTACTCAAATTTTCTTATTAACTATTCCTGATTAAACTGTCACCTGTCAGCTATTAAACAAAACCTGCTTGAAAAACTCTACCAATTACTTCTTCTATTGGTGGTTCTGTGACTGTTAAATCAATAATGTCTAAATCAGCTAAAATTTTTGAAACGGTGCGAGTCAGTGCTTCTCTTTCAACTATAAATTTAACTTTTCTCCCTTCTAAAAGTTGAATATCACCATAAGAAGTTAATTTTTCCGCTGGTAAAGGCTGGGATAATTCTACATCAATTTCTCGATAGGGTGCGAATTTTTCTAAGAGTCTATCTAAGCTACCATCATACATTAATTTTCCTTGGTGAATTAATAGCACTCGTTGACACAAAGCGGTAATATCTGCCATGTAATGGCTTGTTAATAATACTGTTGCTTGATAAAGTTGATTGTATTCTCGTAAAAAGTCACGCACTCCTACTTGAGCATTTACATCTAGTCCTAAAGTTGGTTCGTCTAAAAATAAAACTTGGGGACGATGTAAAAGTGCGGCTAATAGTTCTGCTTTCATTCTTTCACCTAATGAAAGTTTTCTGACGGGTTGATTTAGTTTACCTCCTAGTGATAACATTTCTGTTAATTCACCAACTCGTCGATGAAATTCCTTATCAGAAATGTTGTAAACTGCGGCGTTAATTTTTAAGGAATCTATTGCTGGTAAGTCCCATAGTAATTGCTGTTTTTGTCCCATGACTAGGGTGATTTTTTGTAGGAATGCTTCTTGACGACGAAAGGGAGTTAAACCAGCAACTTGAACTTGGCCACTAGAAGGATGAATTAAACCGGTCAGCATTTTTAAAGTTGTGGTTTTACCAGCACCGTTAGGTCCTAAAAAACCGACTACTTCCCCTGGTTCGATGGTAAAGGTAACATCTTGAACCGCGTTAATATTACGATATTTACGGCGAAAAAAGTGGTTAATTGTCCCAATAATTCCTGACTCTTTAATGGCGACTGGATAGGATTTACAAAGTTTTTCTGCTATAATTATTGACATAAAAAATTATTTCCTTGTATTTTATATATTGTATTCTTTCGGCTTTTTGGTTGCTGCATACTACTAATATAGCGTTTCCCAGTCTAATAGACATCTCCAGAAAAGAAATTATGGAACTTATTTATGGGGGCAGAGCGAAGCATTTGGGATAAGCTGTTGTGCATTTAATTTGTATAAGTGGAACAGGCATCTTGCCTGTTAAACAAGAGTTCAGAATATTAGGATTATACAATTTAGCTGTGTAACAGCTTATTTAGATGTCTGATTTTTCCGTTAAATTATCGCCCAAATACTTCGCCCCTACAACTTATGACAAATTAATACATTCTATTGTGGAGATGTCTAATGAAGTACACTTGAGTCTATTCAATTTGGAATCTGACTAGACTGAGGAATAGGAGTGTCGGAGAGTTTTTGCGTAAGTCCTAAAAAATTCACAATTTTCAGTCCGATGTCGCTCACTTTAGATAAATTACTTTAAACGCCCTGAACGTAAAATACTAATAATTAACCATAAACCTAATAAACTAGCAGCAGCAAATAACAAGCTGCTCAGAAAAGATAATTGAGAAGTTTGAGCTTTACTAGAAATAATTGCTGCTCCCATTATTAGAGAACCTACTAAAATACTAAAAGAAAGACGGTTGGCTGCATCATCCATTGTTCGGCGCACACCGTCTAATCCTCTTAATGATAAATTCCATTGTAGAGTTTCTGATGTTACTCTGTCTAATAATAGTTCAATTTGCCGGGGAGATTGTAAAGAGAGACTTTTAATATCTAAAGCAGTCCGTAAAAGAGAACGAACCGGACTATCTCCTAATAACTGACGACGAAACAAGTCAGTGATTAATGGTTGAATTTCATCAAATAAATTAACTTCTGGGTTAAAGGTACGCGCTACCCCTTCTAAATTTGCTAAAGTTTTGGCATATAAACCCATATTACTGGGTAAGCGAATTTTATTATTACGAGCAACTTGTAAAATTTCATAAATTATTTGACTAAAATTGATCTCAGTTAAACTGACATTATAATACTTTCGCAACATTCGATCATAATCATTTTCTAAGCGAGATAAAATCACAGGTTGAGCAGAATCAGAAAGTTGTAAAGTTAACTGAGCGCACCTTTGAGCATCCAAATCAACAATTGCTAATAACATTTCTGTAAGAATTTGTTGAGTGCGGGGATCAAGTCTACCCACCATGCCACAATCTAAAAGAGCAACACGCCCATCCGTCAGATAAAATAAATTGCCAGGATGGGGATCAGCATGAAAAAAGCCATCAATATATAATTGTTGAAAAAATACTCTAAATAATAAAGTAGTAATTCCTTTCCGTTTAACAATAGAATCTTGAGCATTTTCGGGATTTAAATCTGCTGTTAAAAGCGGAACACCATTCAACCATTCCATCACTAATAATTTTTCTGTAGTCAAATGCCAATAAATTTCTGCAACTACAATTTGCGTGGGATCATACCAACGACCTTGGGATAAATTGCGCCGCAGTTGGTCTGTATAACCGGCTTCTCTTGTAAAATCTAATTCAGCTTCTAAAGCTTTAGTAAATTCCTCAGCAATAGATTTGATGTCATAAATTTGTCCAAAATCAGTTCTCGCCACCAAATCCGCAATACCTTGAATTAAGGATATATCTTGGGCAATGGTGACATCAATACCTGGTCTTTGAACCTTCAAAGCAACTTCTCGTCCATCAGAGAGAGTAGCACGATGAGTTTGGGCAATTGATCCCGCTGCTACTGGTATATGATTAATTGTTTGAAAAGTTTCTTCCAGTGGGCGCTTTAGCTGTTTGCGGATCACAACTTCAACTTCACCCCAAGGAACTGCGGGTACTTCATCTTGCAGGGTTGATAGTTCTTCAATATAAGCAGCACTTAATAAATCTGGACGGGTAGAAAGAAGCTGACCGAGTTTGACATAAACCGGACCCAAATCCACCAAAACATTTTTTAATACCGCAGGTGTAGGTAGTTGAGGTTCATCGGTTTTACCACCAGTCAACAACCGTCGCATATAGTCCCAACCATTGCGAAGGACTACTTCAATAATTTCCCGTTGTCGAGGCACAGTTTGGGTTAAAAACATTTTGGTGATTGGTAATTGGTGATTGGTAATTGGTAATTGGTAATTGGTAATTGGTAATTGGTAATTGGTAATTGGTAATTGGTGATTGGTAATTGGTGATTGGTAATTGGTGATTGGTAATTGGTAATTGGTAATTGGTAAGAGTTGATTATAAAACATAAAATTGATTAACCAGTCACCAGTCCCCAGTCCCCAGTCACCAGTCACCAGTCACCAGTCACCAGTCACCAGTCCCCAGTCACCAGTCCCCAGTCACCAGTCACCAGTCACCAGTCCCCAGTCACCAGTCCCCAATCCCTAATCACCAGTCACCAGTCACCAGTCCCCAGTCACCAGTCACCAGTCACCAGTCACCAGTCACCAGTCCCCAGTCACCAGTCCCCAGTCCCCAGTCACCAGTCACCAGTCACCAGTCACCAGTCACCAGTCACCAGTCACCAGTCACCAATCCCTAATCACCAGTTATAATTAAAAACAATGATTGTGAGTATCTACCAACAGTTTTAACTTTTACAGCAAGTCAGTAAATCGGGGATCACTTTGCAGGGTTTTGAGGATCTGTTTAATTTCTTGAGTGCGTTCCTTGTTTACTATTAGGGTAACATTGCGATCGCGCACAATCACCACATCCTCCAACCCAATCGTCACTACCACATCATCTGGATTAGAAGCATAAACAATAGCGCCTTGGGTGTCTAGCCCTACATGGGTAGCTAATTCCACATTAGGATTATCCTCTGTTTTCAGTAGGCGTTCGATGGCATTCCAGTCACCCAGATCATCCCAACCAAATTCCACTGGCAAAACATAAGCTAGACTTGTCTTTTCCATCAGGGCATAATCTATACTCTTTTTAGGCAACTGAGGGTAAACATCGGGTCCTTGTTGTTCTAAAGGTCGGATAATTTCTGGGGCATGGGTATGGAGTTCTTTGAGAACCACCCCAGCCCGAAACACGAACATACCGCTATTCCAGCTAAACCGACCCGTTGCTAAAAAATTCTCAGCCGTTTCCCGGTTGGGCTTTTCAGTAAAGCGGTGAACGTGATAAGCTGGCAACTCATTAAAGCTACCAATCTTTTCACCTTGTTCAATGTAGCCGTAACCCGTGGACGGGAAAGTAGGCTTGATCCCCAAAGTGACAATCGCTGCTGTGCTAGTCGCTAACTGGGTAGCAGCACTCAAGGTATTTGCAAATACCTTTTGATCAGCAATCCAGTGATCAGCGGGGAAAAAGCCAATAACAGCGTCTTCTCCGTAACGCTTGTTAATTTCCAAACTAGTCCAAGCAACGGCGGCTGCTGTATCCCTACCCTCTGATTCAATCAGCAAATTTTGCTCTGGCAGATCGGGTAGTTGTTGTCGTACTCCTTGAGCTATTTGGCTAGAAGTAATCACCCACAGGTGATCCCAACCACCTGCGAGTGTTAGCAGTCGATCAGCGGTGGCTTGTAGTAAGCTTTTAGAACTGCCATCGAGACTTAAAAATTGCTTAGGTCTGTCCCGGCGACTAAGAGGCCAAAAACGCTCACCTTTACCACCCGCCAAAATAACAGGGATCAATGAATGACTCATGTTGTTATATACACTTACTGCTTAACAATATTAAGTGTACATTCATTCAATTTGGGATAATCTTCACTGATCAATCTGAGTGTTGGGGAATTTTAGATTTATAACTTAGTGGCAAATACGAGGGTGATGACAAGAACAAAATCTAAAAATCAACAGTCTAAAATCTAAAATCTAAAATCTGCATAGATAGCTCTAACTCTAGCAACAAGAATTTGTAGCTTGCATTAACATACCTTTAGGGAGTGGTTGAGTGGGGAGACAATTGTGATAAAACAAGTTCAATGGTCCAAAAATCAAGTTATACCTCAACAAACAACAGGTTTAGATCAAGAGGCACAACCGCAACAATTTCAAAGGGTAGAAAATCAGGTCATACCTACCCTAGTACCAGGATCAGGGACAGAGGTTCAACCAAAACAGCCAGTAACACAGTCAATAAATAATCCACGTCAAGTCGTTGAGTCAGTAGGTGCTATCCCTAATGAACTCTACGATCGCTTAGGGTTAACAATGCCCCGCTGGCTATTGTGGATATTAACTTTTGTTATTGGTATTATTTTATCAGGTTTATTGGTGTCAACTTTGGCGTTATGGACTCCCCTCTGGAGTAATTTAGAGCAAGCCAAAGATGATGATTTTGGATCTACTACCAGTAAAGATCAGGTAAAAGTACCTGGGGATTTATGGAATAAACTTTCTCAGTACCAACTATCAAAACCCATGAATATTTTAGTCATGGGCATTGAACCAGTGAAGGGTACTGTTGACGGTTCTCCAGAAAGTTTTGCTGGTAGCAGCGATACGATGTTATTAATTCGGTTAAATCCTAGTGATAAATCTATTCGTGTGCTTTCCATTCCCAGAGGGACAATGATCGCCCTCCCAGATGAGGGATTAACCAAGGTTTCAGAAGCAAATGCTAAAGGTGGTCCAGTATTAGCTGCACGGGTAGTTAGTCGGACTTTAAGCAATGCTCCCATAGATCGCTATATTCGCATTTCTACTAGCGGTTTGCGGCAATTAGTTGATCAGTTGGGTGGGGTAGATGTATTTGTACCCCAAGGGATGAATTATCAAGACAATGCTGGTGGTTTGTCGATGAATTTGGTTAGCGGTTGGCAAACTCTTAACGGTGAACAAGCGGAACTTTTTGCTCGTTTTCGGGAATCAAATATCGGGGATCTGCCAAGAGTGCAACGACAACAAGCACTAATAACTGCTTTAGTTCAACGTTTAAATAGTCCCACCGTTTTACCCAGGTTGCCTCAAATTACTCGCATTATGCGGAAGTATTTTGACACTAACCTGAAAATGGAAGAAATGATGGCTTTGGCTAATTTTTCTGTGAATGTAGAACGGGATAATTTTCAAATGTCCATGCTACCTGGTACGTTTAGTAAGTTTAGTAAAGACCCAGATAGTTACTGGTTGAATTTGACTGGACAACAAAGCTTATTGAATGATTATGTTGGGGTGGATATACCTGGTTTAAAATCAGATTCCCGTCCAGTTTCTCGCCTCAAAATTGCTATTCAAAATGCTTCCAATCAACCTCAATTAACAGAACAAGTTATTAGCTATCTCAAATCCAAAGGTTTTGCTAATATTTACACAATTCCCGATTGGCCTGATACTTTGCGGCAAACTCAGATCATTTCCCAAAAAGGAAATCCACACCCAGGGGCGGAACTGCAAGAAATTCTAGGCTTAGGTCAAGTTGAAGTTTCTGCAAAGGGTGATTTAGGTGCTGATTTGACAATTCGCATTGGTAAAGATTGGAAATAAGGACTGGGGACTGGGGACTGGGGACTGGTGATTGGGGACTGGGGACTGGGGACTGGGGACTGGGGACTGGGGACTGGGGACTGGGGATTGGGGACTGGTGATTGGGGACTGGTGACTGGGGACTGGGGACTGGGGACTGGGGACTGGTGACTGGTGACTGGTGACTGGGGACTGGTGATTGGGGACTGGGGACTGGTGACTGGTGAAGAGGTGATTTTCTCGTTCCCATACTCTGTATGGGAATGAATTTTATCAGGCTCTGCCTGATATGAAAGTAGACAAAGTAGAGGCAGAGCCTCTATGATGGCATTCCCAGTCTGAGACTGGGAACGAGAGAAAAAGAGGTAAGGGTTTAGTAATGCTAAAACCCTACAAATAACTACAAATAACTACAAATAACTACAAATAATGATTATTAAAGTTATGAAAAAAAATTTGTGGAGATTATTAAGTTTACTGTTGATTTTGCTTTTAGCTTGGTTGTGGATAATGATTAATCCTAAACCTGCGATCGCCCAAATTAATACTATTAACTATAACAACGCTTCTTTAGAAAATCGTGACTTTTCTCACACGGATTTATCAGGAGTCAATTTCGTAGCTGCGGAAATGCGTGGGGCAAATTTTCAAGGGGCAAATTTAACTAATGCCATGTTAACTAAAGGTGTCTTATTAAAGGCAAATTTACAAGATGCTAATTTAACCGGTGCTTTAGTTGATCGCGTGACGTTGGATGGTGCTAATCTCAAGAACGCTATTTTTACAGCAGCCACTTTAACCCGTAGCCGCTTTTATGATGCGGATATCACTGGGGCTGATTTTACAGACGCTTTGATTGACCGTTATCAGGTTTCATTATTGTGTGAACGGGCTGATGGTGTTAACCCTGTAACTGGTGTGGCTACACGAGATAGTTTGGGGTGTAGGTAGGTCACAGGTGACAGGTGACAGGTAACAGTAATCATCTGTTGAAAATTGAACCTGCTGATTATTAAAAAATAAACATTTTGTGGGATGGGCATCTTGCCCGTCCTAATTATGTAAACTCAAAGTATATTATTTTAATTAATAATTGATAACTGATATTCGTGACTGAACAACAACAAGATCAAAAACCCTCTCATTCATTTGCTGGTATTGCTGGTATAGTTGCCGCAGCAACCTTAATTAGTAAAGTATTTGGTTTAATTAGACAACAGGCGATCGCTGCTGCTTTTGGTGTCGGTGCTGCTGCTACTGCTTACAGTTACGCCTACATTATCCCCGGTTTTTTATTAATACTACTTGGTGGTGTCAATGGTCCTTTACATAGTGCTATTATCAGCGTTTTAGCCAAGCGGAAAAAAGAAGAAGCAGCGCCTTTAGTAGAAACAGTCACAACCTTAGTAGGTGGGTTATTATTAATAGTCACAATTGCTCAGATTTTTTTAGCAGAACCAATAATTGATATAGTTGGTTATGGTTTAGAACCTAACACTAGAGAAATTGCCATTCGTCAATTACAAATAATGTCCCCAATGGCGTTATTTTCCGGTTTAATTGGCATTGGTTTCGGTACTCTCAACGCAGCAAATCAATATTGGTTATTATCAATTAGTCCTTTATTATCTAGCGTTACCGTTGTTATTGGTATTGGTATTTTAGCTTTACAATATGGTAAGGAAATAATTCAGCCAGAATTTGCATTTATTGGGGGAATAGTTTTAGCAATTGGCACTTTAGCCGGGGCAATTTTACAATGGATAGTCCAGTTAATTGTGCAATGGCGGTTAGGTTTAGGAACATTGAAACTAAGATTTGATTTTAAATCTCCCGCAGTTCAAGAAGTAATTAAAATCATGACACCGGCAACAATTTCTTCGGGAATGATGCCGATAAATGTAGCGACAGATTTATTTTTTGCCAGTCCCATTAAAGGCGCAGCCGCAGGTTTTAACTATGCCAATTTATTAGTACAAACTCCGTTAGGGATTATTTCTAATATTATTTTATTGCCTTTATTACCAATATTTGCTAAATTAGCAGAACCAGAAAGCTGGCCAGATTTAAAATTACGCATTCGTCAAGGACTGTTATTAACTGCGGTGACAATGCTACCTTTAGGGGCGTTGATGATAGCTTTATCTGAACCAATAGTACAGGTAGTTTATCAACGGGGAGCATTTAAACAAGAAGCAACCCAGTTAGTTTCCTCCTTATTAATAGCTTATGGAATTGGGATGTTTGTTTATTTAGGGCGTGATGTTTTGGTGAGGGTATTTTATGCTTTAGGTGATGGACAAACACCTTTTAAAATTAGCACGTTTAATATTTTATTGAATGCAATTTTAGATTTTATTTTAGTTAAACCCTTTGGTGCGCCTGGTTTGGTGTTAGCTACAGTAGGTGTAAATTGTAGTTCAATTTTAATGTTGTTGTGGTTATTAAATAGAAAATTAAATGGTTTACCTTTACGGGAATGGAGTTTACCAATTTTCGGTTTAACTGCGGGTAGTTTCGTTGCTGGTGTTGCGAGTTATGGGACTTTGGTTGCTTGTCAGCAGGTGTTAGGAAATAAGGGGTTAGTTGTTTTAATAGTTGAGTTATGTGTTTCTGGTGCAGTGGGAATTGGGGTGTTTGCGGTTATTGCGGGGATGATGAAAGTACCGGAGGTTAATAGTTTTGTGGTGAAGATGCGGCAGAAGTTTTTGAAGAGGTAGGTTTTCCTAATTATCTTTTCTTGACATCAGAAGAATAATAATTTAATGAACCACGAAGACACGAAGAACACGAAGGAAGAAGAAAAAGAAGAAAAGAAGATAGGTAATATTAACCCGGTAATGGAGTAATTCTAGTGTAGAGATCGCCCTAATTTTCAGCAATGGTAGATAAATTGCTATGATAGATGAATATTCAACACTGTTACAGCTAAGGAGGAAAGATTTTGTATACAGCAGTAATTAAACAATCCGGTGATTGGTGGTTGGGTTGGATTGAAGAAATACCTGGTGTAAATTGTCAGGAAGCAACGCGAGAGAAATTATTAGAAAGTTTACGAATTACACTTTTAGAGGCATTAGAGTTTAACCGTCAAGATGCTATAGAAGCTGCGGGTAGTGATTATGTTGAGGAAGCGATCGCACTATGAAGCGTGGGGATTTATTACGCCATTTACAGGAGTGCGGTTGTGAGTTGATTCGTGAAGGTTCTCGCCATTCTTGGTGGTGGAATCCTGAGAAAAACAGAAGATCAGCTATTCCTCGACACCAAGAAATAGATGATATTTTGGCGAAAAAGATTTGTAAGGATTTAGGTATACCTTTTACACGATGAGAGTAAATTATGTTCTATGCAAGAGCCTTTTGAAACTCCTGAATATTTATCCGCATGATGCGTTGATAAGCTGTTGTGCATTTAATTTATATAAGGTTAACAGGCAAGATGCCTGTTCCACAAGACTTAAGAATATTAAGATTATACAGTTTAGCTGCATAACAGCTTATTCTTCTATAGACAGAACGACAGCAACGTCACGATTTTCCTGACGGATGATCACAGTTTCACGTTGTGCTTTATCTAGGATTGAGGCAAATTTTTGTTTAGCTTCGGTATCGGAAATAAATTGCATAATTACACCTCTCTTATTTTTTTAATATAAACAAAATAAATACATTGTCCATAATTTATCCCTCCTTTAACCTCTGTCCATACAAACTTAAAGCATTCTCCCGTAAAATTCCCAATCCTATTTCCTCCGCTTCTTTAACAGTAATATCTGTATCTTTAATTGCCTGATCTAATACTTCTCCTAACAATTGACGACCCCATTTTGCACCTAAATAATACAATTCGGGGATAGAATGAGCATCAGATGAATACATTAATTTTGTGGTAGGGATTAATTCCAAAAGTTGCCTAATTGTATTTCGCATTCCGGCTACACTTAAAAAAGGAACTGCTAAACCAAAATCTAGATAAACCTGGGGATACATTGATGCTAAATATCCCGCTTCTCTCATGTAAGGATAGGAAGCATGAAGCAAAACTAAAGGCGCGTTTTTATATTGAGGACATTCTATCAAATATCGTAAATTTAAAGGATTTGCTAATCTTAAATCTAAATCTGGATCTCCTAAACCAGTGTGTAATTGTACAGGTATTTTATATTTAGCAGCAACTATCAACGATTGTTGTAAAATAAAATCTATTAATTGTTTATCATTTAATCGTAAAGGCAGATCATTTTTTTTCTGTAGTTTTTTAAAATCATAAAAATGCACAGCAGCAACCGCAGGTGCAACAGGTCGAATATCTAACCCACTACGATAACAGGCGATACTTTTAAACGCTACAATGTCAGGGGATGGAGGATCAATTTCTTTGATAAAAGCATTGACAAAAGTGTGAAATTCGTCAATTTGTGAAAGTAGTTTTTCCGCTAATAATTCTAAGCGTAAAATTCTTTTGACCGTGGTAAATTGTTGATGCCAAGAAATTGGTAAGATATTTTCCGGGGTTAAACCATCATCTAAATATATTGCTTCTAAGTTAGCAGCTTCAAAATATATTCTGGTTAAATTTTCTAGTCCTAAATTTTGCCGATGTGCTAAAATTGCTGTTTCTTCGGGTTCACAGTTTAATAATGTAGCAATTTCTCGTAAACTGCGGCGGTAAAATAAGGTATGTTTAGCGTGATAATTTACTATTTCTGGATCATAACCTTCTGTAAAAGCGGCTGCAAAGGGATAATTTGCAGCTACTTCTGATTTTAATATGTTATGGGCGTGTTGTTCAATGAGGGGAATTTCCGAGAGATTCATGGATGGTTAAGATTTTTGAGATGTAAGTATTCAGGTATCTGGGTTTCTGTGTCAGCTTTTTACAGTTTCTGACATTGGATTAATTTTACATTTAATATCGATCTTTCCAAACATGAAGTTAAAATATTTAACTATTTTTGATAAAAATTTGCAAATAAATATACTTAAAATCTGGTATATTTGGGAAATATTTGGATAATCTTGTTATACTTGAATGATAGTTAACAATAAGCTAACAATATTATATTTTATGCAAACACAAACCCGAACCTATACACCAGAAGAATATCTAGAACTGGAAGAGAAAGCAGAATATAAAAACGAATACCGTGATGGAGAGATTATACCAATGGCAGGAGGAACAACAAATCATAATAAAATTGCCCTGAATTTTGCTGCTGCTTTAAAATACGGATTAAAAAAGCAAAATTATGATGTTTATATTGGTGATGTCAGGTTGTGGATACCCCGTTATCGTCAATATACATACCCTGATGTGATGCTAATTAAAGGTGAACCTATTTATCAAAATGCAAATACAACTACTGTGATGAATCCTTTATTAATTGCTGAAGTTTTATCTAAATCAACTAGCAATTATGACCAAGGTGATAAGTTTCTTTATTATCGCTCAATTCCTGAATTTAAAGAATATATTTTAATCAATCAATATCAATATCATGTCATGCACTATGTAAAAACAGATGATGGGAAATGGATATTTACAGAATTGGAATCTGAATCAGATACTTTAACACTGCAAAATCTAGATTTTCAAATTGATTTTCAGGATTTATATGAACAGGTTGATTTTCAGAAAAGTGTTGATGAATAAATAATTAATCTATAGGACTTACGCAAGATGTGACTGAAAACCTTATTCTTGCATAGGGGTAATTCATGTAGCTTGCTTCCCGAAGGGTATTACCCCTACTTTCGTTCCCTTTTGCGTAAGTCCTGATCTATACAAAATCTAGTATTTCTGATAAATTAGGTTGAGAGGATGTTTTAAAAGTGGTATTTCGTGATTTTAATCACATTTTTACCCCCCTTAATCCCCTCACAGGGGTAGGTTTTTAATATTATCTGTTAAGGCAGGACTAGGAAGACAAGGAGGTATTGTAGACAAGGAAGATTTTCTACAAAACAAGGTCTGTTGAGCGTCAGTTTTTGTTACCAATTGTATATTATTGGTACGTATTTCCTCCCTTGTCACCTTGTCTGCCTTGTCCTCCAAGTCTTGCCCTCACGACAATGTAAAATACCTACCCTTGTGAGGGGTTAGGGAGGGGTAAAAAATATTTGATACATCAATCATGACTGTTCAAACAACCTCTGAGAATGACTACAACGTGAAAAATATATATTTATAATGAATAATTTTCAACTTCCCAATTTACCCTTACCATCACCCCTTGTAGGTTCTGAAATTGGTTCTTTTACTGAGTTTACCGTAACTCAAAGAATGCCAAATATTGCCCGTCGTGTCATTAAAGAAAATAAATTTACCACTGAGATAAATCAAAACTTGGAAAAATTAGCAGCAGAACTTCCCAACGGATATTTACAACCTTTAAAAAATGACACAGGTGCAGATTTTCACGACTGGGAGAAATATCTAGAACCTTATAAAAATCAACGTTGGGTAGATGTACCTTGGTTTTTTGCGGAAACTTATTTTTACCGTCTTATTCTCAATATTACTAATTACTTTCAACACGGAGAATGGCAAGGTGTTGATCCATTTTTACTACAAAAAGAACAAGGTTTAGAAGCTGCTATTGATGCTATTATTTCTTTATGTACTCAAGTACAACAATGGTTAAATGAATCAAAGAAAGCAGGTAAACCTAGTAAATCTTCTCTGATTGCCTTATTGTATTTCGCATTATGGGGAAATAGAGTTGATTTAAGTTTATGGTCAGCTTTTGAAGATAACAGAAGTAATTTTGATATTCAAACTCAATTAAATAACATTTTGGTAGATGATTCATTTGCAGTTAGTAAGCTATTAGCTAAATCGGAAAATAACCGCATTGATTTTGTAGTTGATAATGCAGGTTTTGAATTAATTTGTGATTTATGTTTAGTTGATTTTCTCTTGGGTAGTGGTTTTGCAAATCAGGTTTATTTACATTTGAAACCCCATCCCACTTTTGTATCGGATGCAATGATTAAAGATGTGTATGTAACCAAAGATTTTTTAGCAGCAGGTAGTCATCCTGATGTTAAATCATTTGTACAAAGATTAAGTAAAAATCTTGATTCAGGTAAATTGATTTTAACAGAAGATTATTGTTGGACTTCACCTTTACCATTTTGGCAAATTCCCCAATCACTGAAAGATGAGTTAGCAAAGTCGAATTTAATAGTTGTTAAAGGTGATGCTAATTATCGGCGTTTGTTGGGAGATGTCTACTGGGATTATACTACAAATTTTGCAGATATAGTGGCTTATTTACCTGCACCAATGTTAGCGTTACGTACCTTAAAATCAGAAGTAGCAGCAGGTTTAAAAGCTGAAGTTTTAGAGGAATTAGCAATATTAGATCCTCAGTGGTTAACAAATGGACAATGGGGGGTTATTCAGTTGGTAGATTTAGGAATCTGAAGAAATTCCACATTAAAGAGAACTTTACACAGTAGATCAAACTGAGAATTTTTTTCATATTTACTGTAAATGTCGATTAGCACTACTTCATCACCTCCTTGGATTTTAGATATTGTTTGATATACACTATTTATATATAGCAAGGGTAGTTTCCAAAAAGCTATGAAATTAATTTCTGAACCATCAGTTCCGGTAAAAATCCAAAAAATGAACCAAAGGGTGCGATCGCAGCATCCCAGTATTCAGCAACGAGGAATTGACCAAACTGCCATGATTTTAGATGATAATGGCAGGGAGAAAAATCAAAATTTCTCTTTTATGGTAATCGGTGATAGCGGTACTAAGTCTCATTATGGTTCTCATCCTCAGCGTCAAGTTGCCGAAATGATGTTAAATCATAGTGATGATTGCCGTTTTATTTTGCATACCGGTGATGTTGTTTATGTGGTGGGTTCTCGTGAGTATTATCCGCCTAATTTTATTGAACCTTACCGCGAATTTTTGGTAGGTGGTGAAAACCCCGAAAGTATTGCTTATGACCAGATGGTTTTTAAGTTACCAATTTTGCCAGTTTTAGGCAATCATGACTATTATGATGTGCCTTGGTTTTATCGTTTAATTACTGGTTCGACTTTACCTTTGCGGCGGATGTTGCTTTACAAAGATATTGAAATCGGTTGGCATGGTTCAAATCAAGGTGATGCTTATTCAAGAGCTTTTATTGATTATTTAGCTGCTATTTCTCCCCATGAATTAGAATATCATTTAGATAAATATTACACTGCTAAAAGTAATACAGGACGCTGTTTGCGTTACCAACCGGGACAATTCACCCGATTACCTAATAGGTATTATACATTTAACTATGGGGGAATTGACTTTTTTGCCCTTGATTCTAATACTTTTAATACCCCAGAACCGCTACCAGAAAACCAAGCGGGAGATATACGTCGGGAGTTGTTACAGCGTCGTCAAAAGTTGGAACAAGAAGAGTTAGAAATTTTGGCAGAGTGTGATAAACTTAACTCCGAAAATCCCGAAGAATCAGAACTACTGGCTGACTTGGGTGCTAAGGTAGACCAACTTAATGAAGTCAAGCTTGATATTGAAAAACAATTAGAAATTCACACCAGTGCAGATGTGGATCTTGAACAGCTTGACTGGTTAAAAGATAGATTAATTGCATCTTGGCAAAATTCAGAAGTGAGGGGACGGGTGATATTCTTTCATCATCCTCCTTATGTAACAGAAGCTACCAAGTGGCATCAAGGACAAACTTTAGCCGTGCGTCATCGGTTGCGGGGGGTATTGGAACAAGTTGCGGCGGCTTTAGGTAATATAAATCAAGGTAGACCGCTTGTGGATGTGGTTTTCAATGGCCACGCGCACTGTTTGGAATATCTGCGGACGGTGGATACAGGATATGCCGATTCACACATTAATTATATAGTTTGTGGTGGCAGTGGTCGCCGTCCCCGTCGCCAACGACAAGAAGGAACGGAATTAGTAGAAAGTTTTACCGATGGTAATAGTAATTCTACTCATAAAGTTGCCGAGTCTTTGCTGTATGTGGGACGCAGTGGTTACGGTTCAGAGATGAAAAAACCTTATTCCTGCTTGCGGGTGGATGTGAAAGAAGGTTTTCCGGCTAAGTTTATTATTACACCATTAGTTACAGAGCAAGTAGAGGGAAAATGGTGCGATCGCCAATTAGAACCTATTGTAATTTAATAGACCTCTGGTGAAAAAGATGTAAGGACAATTCATGAATTGTCCCTACGAATGGGTTTCAGGTTACGCTTATGTAATTTTTGGAGATGTCTATTTTCACTCACCAACACCTATAAAGTTTAAAAGAAAGTAGCGCCATAATCACCAAAATTCAGTAATCAAAGGTCAAGTATTATGCAACTACCAGCATTAACTAGTGTCTTAACATTCACTGCATTGACAGTTACCCTGAGTGTTAACCCCGGTTTGAGTCAAGAGATTCCCAAGCAAGAAGTTAGTTTTGCTTGTCGTTCAATTTCTTACAAAGGTAATACGGAAAAAGTTCCCACTACCATGGCCTTCGTTCCCGACAAAAAACATGACCCTTATGTACCCATAATTGCTTGGAGATCCGACTCTTTTCCCAATAGCGGATGGACTCCTACAAAACGCTGTGAAACAGTAAGTAGAAAATTCCAGCAATTTCACCAACCAGGCCAATTAGATTATTTAACTACCGGTAAGTTGAACGGTTTGGGATTAGTTTGGGAGATTTGCCATGAAAGTTACCATTAAAGATAGTCAAATACTCAAAACAGTTCAACCTGAAATTATCCAAACACATCTCCAAGCTACAGGATGGCAGGAAACAGGTAGAATTTATAACGATGCTGGAGCAATTTGGCGATTTAAAAAAGACTCTATTAATGAATATGAAATTTTGCTACCTCTGCAACAGAATTTAGGAGACTATGCTGAAAGAATTAGTGATATTTTGAAAACATTAGAGATAGTAGAAAATAGAAATCAATTTGATATTTTAAGTGAATTTATCACCAATTATCCTAACTTTAATATTCAAGGTATTGTCAAGGAAATATCCACTCCAGAAATTGATAAACCGAGAGGAGAAATTACATTATTAGGTGCAGTATTTGAGAAATTACAAGAAATTAAAACAGTTCTCAATAATCAGGATTATATCTTAGCTATTAAGGCTTATCAAGAACGATTATCAATTAATTGTATGGGTGATTTAATCAAGGAAGATAATCATTTTATTCTCAAAAATCCTAGAAATTTACAAATTGACTGATGAATATTGACTGTTGACGTTGTAATTAGGGTTTGCTGAATAAACCTAAAACCTTGATATATCAAAGGTTAGAGGCTGATAAACACAGAAATTAGTGCAAGGGTTTTGAAGGGTATACCGGAAAAAGTGTGCATTTTTGGGGATTTCAAGAGATGGCAAAGAAATTTTCCAATCTCCTCCTGACTCCTGACTCCTGACTCCTGACTCCTATGCCCTCACGGAAAGACTTTCTCAGCAACCCCTAAATAGGGTTTGCTGAATAAACC
>NZ_JACJPU010000051.1:0-37450 GCF_014696235.1 Sphaerospermopsis sp. FACHB-1194
GTTAAAGTAGCGATAAAACTAGGTCTAGACCTCAGTGGAATCAGTAGGGTGTCTTTGATAGCACCGTTGAAGGTTCGTTTGTGGACTATTCAAGAATCCCCCGGCTTTTAGCCGTGGGGAGTATCAAGGAAATTTCTATAAATGTTTCTTTTTGGGAACTCTAACTATATATAGCAGTCTGATTTAATTCATGAACACAGCTTCTTTTCAAATCGCACACACAAAACCTGTATTTAGAGTATTAATACTTAACAGAAACTTATATTTCTCGATCACCGTCTTCTGTGATAGTCAAATTTCTTTGGTATTTCGGTTTTTATAATCTTGCTGATGATGTTGGTTTCTACCTGTCCTTCATTCACCTATTATATCCTCAATATTTATCCAGTAATTATGGATGAGCATCCGGCAACTTAAGTAAGTCGGCATGAAAAAAACAAGCTATGTCACAAAATGTAAAATGCCTAAAAACCTCATCCCTCCTGCCTTCTGCCTCCTGCCTTGCCACAACGATAAATTTCAACGCCTACCTACTTAACTTCATTACGAGATCATAGTGGGTATTTTCCAAGATGAGGATTCAATAACACACTTAAATATGATTGTTATTTCCAGAAACACAGAGAATAAAACACTGGGAACTAAGTACATAGGTACAATTAAGAACCAGCAAAGTCCAGGGAGAGGTTAATCATCTCATGACCACAGACAACTGACCATTGACTAAAGAAAAAAATTTTAATATCAAATATTAGCGGCTGAGAATAACCTGGTATTAGAGAATAGTAATCGAAAAATCCCCAATTAAAAACCAAATTATTATCAGTGGTGACAGTATGCAGATTTGCCAAAAATGTGGAATTGAGATATTGATGACTTTACTTTTACAAATGTAACTCAGGAGAAATAACTTTGAAACTACACTACTTATTGCCCGGTACTGTTGGAACAGTTCTTTTACTATCTTCCCCCACCTTAGCCGCCAAATTAGAATCTTGGCGATTTGATAAAAATCTCAACCGCCTAGAAATTAATACTTCTGGTGCTGTACAACCCCAAGCAAAACTAATTTTTAACCCCACACGCTTGGTAATTGATTTACCAAACACTCAATTTGGGCGATCGCAAACCCAAACCATAGGCGGAGCTATTAGAGCAGTACGGATTGGACAGCTTGATCCACAAACAACCCGCCTAGTTATAGAACTCACCCCCGGTTATACCCTCAACCCCCAAGAAGTTAAATTTGTTGGCATCAATCCCCGACGCTGGACAGTACAACTACCCAAGCCAGAAATTGAAGAACTACCGCCCACTGCTAGTAATAACACATATAATTTAGCCACCATCGATTCTCAAAGTTCCCCAACTCAACCGGAATTTTCCACAGCAGCCAATATCACACTAGGAACTACTCAAATTCAGAGAGTACAAACAACAGGAGATGGGTTTTTTATTCGTACCAGTGGCGGTAATCCTCAGATTAAGGCCAATCGTAGCCTTGATCGCACCACCATATTTATGGATATTGCCAACGCTACCCTATCACCAGAACTGACACAAAAAAATTTAGCCATCAATAAGCATGGTGTCAGCCGTATTGAATTTACCCAACTGCGAACCACTCCCAGCAGTGTCCGCATGACATTACGGTTAGACAAAAATAGTCCCGACTGGGAAGTAATAAGCAGTAGTGCTGGCGGCTTGGTTCTATTACCAACTAAAGGAGTTGTTCGCTTACCTCAAAGTATTAGTCCATCAACACCTGTTTCCACCCCTAACAAACCCATAGTTGCTAATAACTCCCCAGCCACTATCGAGTCTGTAGAATTAGCTGGTAATGGCACACAACTACTAATTAGAGCCGATCAAAATTTATCCGCTACTGGTGGCTGGGATAGAAGCTCTGGACTATATCGCATCACCATCGAAAATGCTAAATTAGCTCCCAGAGTCCAAGGACCATCCCTAGAAGCCAATAGCCCTGTCCTGAGAGTCAGGTTGCAACCCCAAGCCCCTAACACTGTAGTTATTTTTGTCCAACCAGCATCAGGAGTCAGAATTGGCGAACTCAACCAAGTCGGTAACGAACTTTTAGCTTTACAATTAGAAAGATATCGTCAAGTTAGACCCCCCATTAGCCTACCCCCCTTACCATCTCCCAACAGCGGGCAATTACCAGATCCAAATATCAAGAATCCCCAGCCACGTCCCCGTCCCTCCGTTCCCAAAGGCAAATTATTAGTGGTGATTGACCCTGGACATGGTGGTAAAGACCCCGGAGCAATTGGTATTGGTGGAACACGAGAGAAAGATATAATTTTACCTATTAGCCTGAGAGTCGCAGAAGTTTTACAGCAAAACGGAGTACAAGTGTTATTAACAAGGGATTCTGATTATTTCGTCAGCCTCCCCGGACGAGTACAAATGGCGGAAAGAGCTAACGCGGATGTATTTGTCAGCATTCACGCCAATTCAGTCGGTCTCAATCGTCCCGAAGTTAGTGGTTTAGAAACTTATTATTATGACAGTGGCTTGGGCTTGGCTCGTGCCGTTCATAATAGAATTCTCCAAAGTGTCAATGTTAGAGACAGGAGAGTGCGAAAAGCTAGATTTTATGTCCTTAGAAAAATTTCTATGCCCTCAATTTTAGTAGAAACAGGTTATCTCACTGGTAGGGAAGATATTGCTAAACTGAGAAATCCAACTTATCAAAATCAAATGGCTGAGGCGATCGCTCAAGGTATTCTTCAGTACCTGAGACAAAGATAAGTAATTTCTAATAATTCAGTAAGTCAGTAGAGACATTCCGGTGGAACGTCTTTCCGGTGGAACTTTTCTACTCAGGAGAATTATCAAATCAAGAATTAAAAGATTCGAGAATTTCACAAAAATATCAAACATAATACTCACAGTCTTACTTCTTCTGCATTCTCTATTCTCCTGTATTCGTTGAGCGTCGCTCGTTAGCTCTAAAATTGATTTGCCTGACGACAACATGGCACAATCAAAAACATAAGCTATAATATTACGCCATTAACTGTGGTGTCTGGCTCCCAGTGCCAAGCGCCAGTGTGGACGGGAAAGGTGTGAGGATTTACAAGGATGTTGAAATATTTACGGATTCCATGAATGCAAATCAGGAGTAAAAACTTTGAAACTACAGTGGTTAATACCCAGCACTGTTAGCACCATCTTCTTGCTATCATCGCCAGCTTCGGCAGCTAGACTAGAATCTTGGCGATTTGATACCAATCAAAACAGACTAGAAATCAACACATCTAGTCCTGTACAACCCCAAGCGCAACTCATTTTTAACCCTACTCGGTTAGTAATAGATTTACCAGGGACTAGCTTGGGTAGTCCCCAATTAACCCAACAAATAGGCGGAGCAATTCGCGCTATCCGCATTGGACAGTTTGATCAACAAACAACACGGGTAGTTGTAGAACTGAATCCTGGTTATACTATTGACCCCAACCTAGTCAAATTTACACCTTCTACTGGTAGTCGCTGGATTGTACAATTACCAAATCTAGAAGCTGATGTAGTCCCTGTAACCGCTTCTGCCAATCAACCCCCAGAAGAAACACCAACACTCACCCCCAAAAATACTTACAATATGGTGACAACAACTGCTGTCAGCATACCTAACCAAGACATAGCCGCTAACACCAGTGGGGGGATAGTTCAAATTGAACATTTGCGAATTACAGGAGATGGTTTTTTTGTTGATACCAGTGGTGGTAATCCCCCCCCAAATATATTTAAAATTCAAGTTAATCGCAGCGAAGATAACCGCACTATAAATGTTGACATTGGTGGTGCAGCTTTATCACCAAATCTAGAACAACGAGATTTGTTGATTAATCGCTATGGTGTCAAACGCATCCAACTTACCCAACTACCAAATAAACCACCTGCGGTCCGCATGACTTTACAGGTGGATAGTAACAGCCCCGACTGGCGGGTAACAACCGGCAGTAATGGTGATTTTGTGGTATTACCTGATCGTCTTGCCGATCTGTCTAAAATTAAAGAAAATCAATCCCCTGTACAAAATGTTAGCAATTCCCCAGCCACTATTGAGTCTGTGGAATTAGCGGCTAATGGTACACAATTACTCATTAAAGCCGATCAAACTATATCCGCTACCAGTGCTTGGGATAGAAGTTCTGGTTTATTTCGGATCACTATTCCTAATGCTAAATTAGCTGGTAAGGTAAAAGGACCTGCTTTTGATGCTAATAGTCCTGTGCTGAGGATACGCCTACAACCACAAGCGCCTAACAATGTAGTTGTCTTGGTTCAACCTGCATCCGGTATACAAATCGGCGAACTTAACCAAGTGGGAGAGCAAATTATAGCTTTGCAATTACAAAGCTCTCGTCAGTTACAACCGTCTATTACTCTACCTCCTTTACCTAGAAACCAAGGACAGCTACCAGACCCAGTTATCGAAAATCCTCAACCACAACCTCAGCCACGCTTCTCAGTTCCCAAAGGGAAAGTTATAGTAGTGATTGACCCCGGACATGGCGGTAAAGATTCGGGCGCTCCTGGTTTGGGCGGTTTGTTAGAAAAGGATGTCATTCTGCCCATTGGTAAGAGAGTGGCGCAAATTTTGCAGCAAAATGGCGTACAAGCTGTAATGACGCGAGATGCTGACTTTTTCGTAGAACTACAAGGAAGGGTAGATATAGCTAATAGGGTAAATGCGAATTTATTTGTGAGTATTCACGCCAATGCAGTTGATAATCGTCCCGATGTCAATGGCTTAGAAGTATATTATTACGACAGTGGTTATGGTCTGGCGGAATCTGTTCGCAAGACTATTCTCCAAGATATTAGTACCATCAAAGATAGAGGCACACGTAAAGCCAGATTCTATGTACTTAGGAAAAATTCTATGCCAGCAATTTTAGTTGAAACAGGTTACATGACTGGTCGTGAGGACAATCCCCGTCTAGGATCTCCAGCATACCAAAATCGCATGGCTGATGCGATCGCTCGTGGTATCCTCAATTACCTAAAGCAACGATGAGGTAATTGGTGATTGGTGATTGGTGATTGGTGATTGGGTAAAATTATTCCCCATTCCCTATTCCCAATCATTAGTAGTCAATAAGCAAATTGTCTGCTAAATTCTGTATTTTAAAATAGCAACATCTAAATCAATATTTGCCTGTGTTTTCATCTTCCATTTTTGAAGGTAATCTTGACAATTTTTCGGAGCAGGAAGCTCAACGCTCTCCCATTGGGGTGTTTGACAGTGGTGTAGGTGGGCTGACGGTACTGCGACAAATCTATAAACAACTTCCCAATGAATCAATTATTTATTTTGGGGATACTGCTCATCTTCCCTATGGTATTCGTTCACAAGCTGAAATTTTACAATATGTGAGGGCAATACTGAACTGGATGCAGCAGCAACGGGTGAAAATGGTGATTATGGCTTGTAACACTAGTTCTGCTTTAGCCCTAGAAAATGTCCGTCAAGAATTTAATCTTCCCATTATGGGAGTAGTCCTACCAGGAGCAAAGGCCGCAGTACAAATGGGTAAGCGAATAGGTGTTATTGCTACCCCTGCTACTGCTAAAAGCAATGCCTATCGTCAGGCAATGATGGAAATTAAACCTGATGTCCAAGTCTGGCAAGTTAGTTGTCCAGAATTTGTCCCCCTGATTGAGCAAAATCGCATTCACGATCCTTATACTACTGAAGTTGCTAGTGCTTATCTTGAACCTTTACTTAAACAGGAAATTGATACTTTAATTTATGGCTGTACCCATTATCCACTTCTAGCACCTGTATTACGATCGCTCCTCCCTGCTCACGTCAAGTTAGTTGACCCTGCTGTTCATGTTGTTACAGCTTGCGCTCAGGAGTTAGACCTATTAAGCATCAGAAATAATCACCTACCAATGCCTACTCGCTTTGCTGTCAGCGGTTGTCCCCAACAATTTGCTCAGTCTGGATTACAGTGGTTAGGCTATACCCCTCTCGTAGAAAAGATACACTTGACTGATGCTACTGTCTGATTCATTTACGCTGAACACATCTGAACATTGATCAACAATCCTCGATATGTAACGATTGCATCAGGACAATGCTCATAAGTCGGGCTTACTGAATAAACTCAAAACCTTAATAAATCAAGGGTTTCAGGTGGAAAATCAGGAAATCAGTGCAGGATTTTTCAGGGGTATACTCCTAAAAGCGTGCATTTTCCGGGTGAAATTTCAAAGAATTGGTTACTAACAGATCACCCAAACTCTTGCCTATTCCCTATTCCCTATTCCCTGCCTTAACGAAGAGACTTTTTCAGCAAACCCTAAGTCATTAATCATTAGTCATTTAATTTTAGATTTTAGATTTGTGTTAGCGAAGTCCAGGCATCGCTTATATTATTTTAGATCAATTGTTTTGTATTTCTTCTTTTTATAACCAGCTTGCTTGTGAATTAGGAATACCAAACAACTTTCATCCAAAATCCAAAATCCAAAATCTAAAATTTCATTGACTATTGACTACCTGCTATATAAAACCTAGACAAAGCTAGACTTTACTCTCTACTTCAACGGGAGCATGGGAGCAGTTATCCCTCAGTAGACTTGCACGCCTTAGCCAGACGCGATATTTCTCAAGTTAAGATTTACAAGAAAGACTACCGCTATCATTGCTTGGTTTTCGCGTTGGCAATAGTCTTAATTCAATACTTGATATCGTAGGATTATATATCAAGTGGGCGATTTTCTTAACTCACTTATGTCAATGCTTGTCAACATAAGTATAGTTTTGTCTATCAAATAGTCAGCTTAGGGCTAGCTCTTTCCTGCTGGTGTTGCTCCTGAATAACCGCAGTCCCACTTTTAATAACACTATTTCTACCTGTTCGCTTTGCTAGTGCCAATAATAAGTAGACTGTAAATAAATATCCAGCAGCTAAAATAAAGATCATCATAGGCATATTTCCATAAATCATTGTTCTACCAACTCAACTTTCAAAGGACTATAAAATTGCATACACAAATAGTAGAACTTCAGCAAATCAAGCACATTCTTGATTGCTATAGTAGGCTATGCAAAGCCGACCAGTAGAGTTTTACTTCTCTCTGGTTAAACAATTTATTATTTGATTAAGCTTTTCACATACCACACATCGAACAGCAGTTAATTTGCTACATAGCAACTTAAAACTGCGCTCCTCAGCAGTCTACCTAGTCTGCCTTATTCACCCTCACACCAATCAAGTAAGAGCTACACTTATGATCAACGTTAGCTGAGGATGTGTAGTGGCTTTCTTAAGAGAAAGCATATCATCTAACTCAATAGGATTGCTGCCGCACAGCAAATCGTTAGGAATCATTTCCTTCATTCTGTCGGCGACTTGTTATTTTAGACTCACAAATCCAATGAGTAAAATCACCTATTGATGATTAACTGTTTTTTGGCAGTGAATATCTGAAAAATTTAAAATTCCTACACATTAGCGTAACACAACAGACCTGGATTTTCAGCTACCTTCTGGACTAAATTTCAAATTTTCTCAATGTTGACAGACAAGTTTTGCTGAATTTTCCTATCAAGGATAATTATAGTATGATTTTTGACAATTAAAATATGTAAAAAATGCGTTTTACTGAATATTGCTTCATTCTCCTGTTTTCGCATCTTCCTTGACTCCTGGGCTTTTTTCCAGGATATAAGAGAAGCTACTTGTGCTGATCCGAAAAGTATGGTTTGGGATTCCTGGATGAAAACTTGGCGCTGGATATGGTTTATCTTAAAATGAGTAAAGGATATGTAAACTTTCGTAACCAAAGTCAGAGTCCGCCCATCCATGACCCCAGCCACCTCCCTGTTTACCCCTGTGGAAGCAGACCTGCAAATACTAGCAGATAACCTCACACAGCTAGTTGGAAACCGCCACCCCATCCTCTATGCAGCAGCCGAACATCTATTCGGTGCTGGGGGCAAGCGCATTAGGCCAGCCATTGTGCTGCTGATATCGCGGGCAACCATGCTAGAACAAGACATTACGCCTCGTCATCGACGATTAGCAGAGATTACGGAAATGATCCACACAGCCAGCTTGGTACATGATGATGTAGTGGATGAGTCAAATGTACGCCGTGGCGTTCCTACGGTTCATAGCTTGTTTGGCAATCGTATTGCCGTACTGGCAGGAGATTTCCTCTTTGCTCAATCTTCCTGGTATTTGGCAAATCTGGATAATTTGGATGTAGTTAAACTGCTTTCAGAAGTAATCATGGATTTGGCCGCTGGGGAGATTCAACAAGGGCTAAATCGTTTTGATACTAATCTTTCTACGGAAACTTACCTGAAAAAGAGCTATTACAAAACAGCCTCATTAATTGCTAACAGTTCTAAAGCTGCGGGAATATTGAGTAACGTTTCCCCAGAGACTGCTGAAAACTTGTATAACTACGGTAAGCATCTGGGTTTAGCCTTCCAAATAGTAGATGATATTCTAGATTTCACTGGTTCAACAGATACTTTGGGTAAACCAGCGGCATCGGATCTTAAAAGTGGTAATCTAACTGCACCAGTGTTATTTGCTCTAGAAGAACAACCTTGCCTGGAAGCGCTAATTGACAGAGAGTTTGCCCAAGAAGGGGATTTAGAGCAGGCACTGAAGCTGATTGCTGATAGCCAAGGCATACAACGGGCCAGAGAATTAGCCGCTCATCATGCCAAGGTATCATCTGAACATATTGCCATCTTAGAACCCTCAG
The DNA here is from genome assembly GCF_014696235.1 of Sphaerospermopsis sp. FACHB-1194. Lineage (NCBI taxonomy): Bacteria > Bacillati > Cyanobacteriota > Cyanophyceae > Nostocales > Aphanizomenonaceae > Sphaerospermopsis > Sphaerospermopsis sp. FACHB-1194. Next base: position 8,761 of record NZ_JACJPU010000051.1, read on the forward strand.
AATCACGGCAAGCATTAATCAGCATGACTGATTATGTATTAAGTCGGCTTTATTAGGCATTTTGGATTTGAGATTTTAGATTTTAGATTCTATCCAAAATCCAAAATCCAAAATCCAAAATTGATTCAGGCGATATCTGGAGGTACTTGCTGACTAAGTATGTGTTCTTGCAGTTTCTGTTCAATCATCTTTTGCAGGTCAGTGCGCTCGACTTCCATAGCGTTGCTGGTTGTTCCAGGAGTCTCAAAAAAAACTATACTATCTACTGGTTCTAATGCCACCAGTTGAAACAAAATATGAATTACAGGCATGGGTTTAGCCACTGCTTGAGGGCTGGTCCCAACAGATGAAACCAGGGAAACATCCTGTAATCTAGGAAAGGCGTAAACTACCCGCTTTTCCCCTATTGTTCCTTTTGGGGCTGCATTAGCCTTGTGCTTCAATGTAGTTAAAACCCAGCGTTCCTGCAAATTTTGGAGAATATAGTATTGAGAGTGTTGTAAATTTTGAGCGATCGCTCTCAAAACAGGCGCAATATTAGCCACAAGTTGTGGTGTCACACCATCTTGGGGTGCATTATCAATTAACAGTTGAATTTGTGCTTCTAAATTTTTCATGGCTTATAAATGGTTCCTGATTAATGTCCAAAATTATGAATGCGAGGGACTGGGTTATTAACTGCTCCCCTGCCTCCTTCTTTGTCACCTGTCACTTGTCATCTGACAACCAATAACTGGTAGCTTATAAATAACATCTATCAAGCTAACAGCCACGGCCTTACAGGTTGTGTTTAAGTATGTTAGGTTATTTTTAAAATTCCGACTATGAATTGGCCCGCAACCGCAACTACTCAGGGAGATAAGTCTATCGGCGTAGAGGTTATCTTTCAATTTCTCTTGAAGGAACTACAGCAGTCAACAAAGGCGGCAGAAAAGAATTGTCGAGATGTAGCATTGCGAATTTCGGGCGAAGTCCTGCGGATTTGTAATGAAAGTAAACGCATTCAGGCTTCTGGAGAAATAGAAAGCTCTGCAATGACCCTCGCCCGATATCGGCTACAACAATGTCTCCGCTATTATCAGCTAGGTTCTAATCGGGGTAGGGTAGAATTACACAGCACTTTGAGCGCCATCATTTATCGCTATATTAATCCTCCTCAAAAGCAACTAAGCTATCAGGGGCGGTTGACTATCATAGAAGATTTTCTTCAAAGTTTTTATTTGGAGGCTTTGAATGCTTTCCGTAGGGAAAATCAACAACCATCTACCTATCGTCCCCAAACCCTACTAGAATTAGCCGAATATATGGCATTTACCGAAAGGTATGCTAAACGCCGCATTCCCTTACCAGGCAGACAACAACAGTTAATTATTCTGCGAGCGCAAACCTTCTCACAACAGCAGCCTCCAGAGACGAGCGTGGATATTGAACAAGCTGCTGAAGGCAGTAGTGGCGAAACTGATGGTTCTTGGGAAGAACCAGCCATACAACAATTGCGTGCTGCTATGGCCATGCAAACTGAACCAGAACCAGATGAAGATACTTTGCGCTCCGTGGTGATTACGGAATTGATGAATTATTTAGAACAACGACAACAATCAGACTGTGCTGATTATTTCTCTCTCCGTCTCAAGGATTTATCAGCACAAGAGATCGAGTCAATTTTAGGTTTAACCCCACGTCAGCGTGACTACTTGCAGCAACGTTTTAAGTATCATTTAATTAGGTTTTCTCTCTTGCATCATTGGGAATTGGTGCATGAATGGTTAGATGTGTCTTTACCTACTAATTTAGGTTTAACACCCCACCAATGGCAACTGTACACAGGCAAATTAGATGATCAAGATCGGTCTTTATTAGATTTGAAGCAACAAGGAGAATCTGACGAAACCATTGCCAAAGCTTTAGGATTATCAATGGCACAACTAGAAAAACGGTGGTTTAAGATTTTGGAACAAGCCTGGGAAATTCGTAACTCAATTGTGTCCGGATCTAGTGCATCTACTCATGAATAGTGACTCACAACCCTTACAATACCAGTGGCGCGATTGGTTGTTGGCAGATAATGTCAAACCGGCGAGCATCCCTGGGTAGAGTGTGAGAAAATTGATGGGGTAGAAGACCCTCTTCTGGCAGCATCTACATCATCAAGTAGTCAGCCAGATCAAAGAGGAAAATCCCAAACCTTTGAACTAGGAGAAGTTCCTACTGTGCAAGAACGTTTCCAAGCAGTCCTTAAACGTCGGCTACAAGTCGAAATCCAAAACCACCCACCTTTATTCCCTTGGGAAAGTCAATTAGTAGAATATCCAGAATTTGTGGAAGAGCCAGCGATTGCTTTAGTTCCTGCCTGGGGGTGGTTGGCACAGCAATCTAAGCTCAATCTGCCAGTTTCTCTGCCAGATACAATTTTTCAGCAATTGATGGACAAGTGTCAGTTGTTGCTAACTTCCTCCCTGCCATTGGGTCCTAAGTTGGTTCAAGCGGTAGAGAGCTTGTTCCCAGAAGATTATCAGTTAATTAATGATTTAGCTGGGTTGGTACTGAGAACTTCTTATGGTTTTGGCGCGTACCCGTAGGTAATGGGCGACAAAGTAAACAGAGGTCTTCTTTAGCAGAAGTGGAAGATTCTATCGCCTTGCGGGTGCTGGTGCTAGGACTGGTAGTTTTAGGAATAGTGGCGACGGATATTGCATCGGAGACTACCTTTAGTCTTTGGGCAGTACCTCTAAGTACAGTGGGTACAATTTGGAGTTATTACCGTCGCCACAATGCTAACATTCCAGTTAAGTTTTGCATTGCTACAGGAATGTTAATCAGTTGAATGATACAAGATTAAATCTGGCTCAGTTGTTAATTGAGCTTCAGGTGCTGCATAATTATGACACACCGCGACGTAAGGATTTAGGTTATTCGATAGTTATTGGTTTAATACTTTTAGGTGTGGCGGCAACATTAAGTCAAACTATGGCGTTTGCTCCTGTGTTGCTGGTATTTTTGGCTGTGTCTCTGCCAACTTTGGTTCTAGATTATCGCTCACGTTTGGGTTTAAAGCCATTAAAAAAAGAAAAGTTAACCAAAAAGAATTTTACCAGTGCTAATTTTAAAGTTTTAATTGTCAATTTTTTGGTGATTTTAGGACTTGGACTGGGAATTTTTGCTGTTTTACCTCGTTTTCCAGGTTATCAATTACGTTCTTTTCCTGTGAGTACGCCAATTCAATTACAAGGCGAGTTTACAGGACGTAGTATCATTAATCCTGGTTATGTTCGAGAAGGTAATGGTGGTGGTGATGGTAGTGGTACTGGTACTGGTCAGGGAAGCAGTGGTGAACCAGGAACGGTAGATAGGGTTTGCTGAATAAACCTAAAACCTTGATATATCAAAGGTTAGAGGCTGATAAACACAGAAATTAGTGCAAGGGTTTTGAAGGGTATACCGGAAAAAGTGTGCATTTTTGGGGATTTCAAGAGATGGCAAAGAAATTTTCAAATCTCCTCCTGACTCCTGACTCCTGACTCCTGACTCCTATGCCCTCACGGAAAGACTTTCTCAGCAACCCCTAGATAGTAATTTTTATTACGGTTTTAATAGCGAGATGAACCAAAACCTGCGGGGGGAAATGAAACCCAAGGTGGTGATGCGGGTGAGATCCCAAGCGGAAGGTTTTTGGCGGGTTTTGGCTTTTGATCAATATACTGGTAAGGGTTGGAAAATTTCTCGTAATGATGATGTTACTACTTTAAGATGTTCATCTTGGTCCTACAAAATAGACTTGGATCTACCATTAATCAAAACTCCTACTAGAGAAGTTGTACAAACTTATAATGTGGTATCAGATTTACCTAATTTGATACCTGCTTTGTCTAATCCCAAGGAAATCTATTTTCCTGGTCCTGTGATCGCTGTGGATCAGGAAGGGGGTTTGCGATCGCCTGTACAATTATCGGAAGGTATGACTTATACTGTACTTTCTGAAGTTCCATACCGCGATCGCACTTTGTTGGGTAAGGCTGATACTAAATACCCCAAGGAAATTAAGGATTATTATCTACAAATACCGTTAGCGTATTGCGTCAATTTTGGAACTGGATAGCTGGTTGGTTGCCTTCACCGGTTACTGGTTTGTTAAATGGTTTATTTGGTACATTATTTAGATGGTTGTTTAGAGCGATCGCTTGGTTTTTCTCTTTATTCTCTCAAGGTTGGTTAAAAATTTTCACTGGTTTAATCGTAGGAACAATTACAGCTTTTTTTGGGTGGTTAGGTTGGGTACAGTGGAAAAAATGGCTGAATCGTAAGTGGTTGAAGAAGTTACCGCCTATGGAAAGGCTGTATCAACAAATGTTGCAAATGTGGGCTTGTTGGAGAGCGATAAGCTGTTGTGCATTTAATTTGTATAAATGATACAGGCAAGATGCCTGTGCCACAAGAGTTCAGAAATTTATGATTATACAATTTAGCTGCATCACAGCTTAACGAACCGCTGCTGCAAGCAGTTCGCTTACTAGGGAATATAAAGTTTTGTAAAGAATGGAAATTTTTGCGTAAAACTTTCAGACAGGGGAAGATACGAGAATAGATATATTCACGGGAGAGTGCGGAGTGCGAGATGACAAATGATTTTCTAGGAAGAGACGACGACGCGCTCAACCAAGAACTACAACAGCTAGTTAATGAAGCCAAGCGATATCCGGCTGACAGTAAAAGTCCCACGGACAGAGCAAAAAGACGCATAGCTTTAAATAAGCTGATTAATGCTATTCGCGGTTCTGGGAAATTGAGCAAGCAAGTTCAGTGGTGGGAATCACCAAACTATGAAGATTATTATCATGAAGCATTACAACTTACATTCATAGAAATTTGTCAAAAAATTGAACAATATAATCCTCAATATCCAGTGATGACATGGGTAAATATAATTTTTTCCCGGCGAATTTCTGATGTGGGTAAAAAAGACCAAAAAAGAGGGATTACTCAACTTCCTAAGCATCAAAAAGTGACTCAAGTGCTGTCTTTAGATGAAATCAACAAAGATTTCCCAGTAGATAATGAAATATCTGAGCAACAACAGTTAAAGGAAATTATTGAGAATGATCCAGAGAATGTTTTAAAAAATGACTGTATTAAGGATCATCCCCAAGCTAATTTGCAAGCTATTCTGCTGTTGGTTTTAAATGGTAAGCAATGGCAAGAAATTTCTGAGGAATTAAAAGTACCACTTTCAACAGCTTCTAGTTTCTACCAGCGACGGATGCGCAAAATTATTACTTATTTAAAGAAATATATATAGAAACTGCATTAACTGACTATAAAAATTTTGGAGATTGCCTCATGAATAGCATCACAGAACAACTAACTTTTAGCGTATCTCTCTCTACAGAAGCTCATGGAATAGCTCAAGAATATAGCCAAAGTATTTCTAATCCTGATCAGCGGCAACAAGTTTATCTTAATACTTTAGCTGTGTATGCTGTAGATAATTATCTCCAGTGTATGGGATTTGAAACTGATTGCCAAGGAAGTGATAGTCATGACTTTTTAGTAATTCAATTGATGAATGTAGCTGATTTAAAAGTAAAAAATTTAGGTAAATTAGAATGTCGTCCAGTTTTACCAAAAGCAGAAGTATGTGAAATTCCGCCGGAGGTTTGGGAGGATAGAGTGGGTTATGTGGCTGTGCAGTTCAATTCTGATTTAAAAGAGGCGAAAATTTTAGGTTTTACACCTCAAGCTGAAGCGGAAGTTCCTCTGAATCAGTTGCAATCTTTGGAGAATTTTTTACTTTATCTGAGTGAATTAGAAATAGATAAATCTCCACAATATGAAGATTTATCTATTCTGGTAAAAATTGGACAATGGTTAGATGGATTTGTAGATGCAAGTTGGCAAACTATTGAGAATTTATTAAATCCGCAACAATTAGGATTAGCTTTTAAGAGTGCTGTGAGTATGACGCGGGGACAAAAAATTGATTTGGGAATGCACCTTGAGCAAATTTCTGTGGCATTAGTAGTAAAAATTGCTGCTGGTTCTGGTCTAGAAGTAGATATTTTAACTCAAGTATATCCGGTGGGAAATCATCTGTTACCTGAAGGAGTAAAATTAAATATTATTGATAATTTGGGAGAAAATGTTTTAGAGGTTATATCAAGAGATGAAGATAACTGGATTCAATTGGAGTTTAGTGCAGAGTTGGGGGAAAAGTTTCAGATTATGGTGGCTTATGGGGAGTCGCAGCAAACTAAAATGTTTGAGGTTTAAGACAATACTGTCTCAGTAAACTGTTGGACATTTAACTTGCATATTCCTGACAACTAAAACTCTTGTGGAACAGGCATCCTGCCTGTAATAATTATGCAAATTAAATGTTTATCAGCTTATTTACAGCAGTTTTCATGTCTTTAGACCACAGTAAGGGCGAAGCATTCGGACAATTAATTATCGGTTTTTACCTAAGACTATCATCCCAATGCTGATGCTTCCAGCACGCTTCGCGAACGCCCCTACATTGTTGACGCGAAACCTAAATCAAAATGTGGTTTATTTACCTGAAAATAGCTGTAAGGATGGTGAAAATTAAAATTGTGCAAGGTTTGAGGTACTGTGAGCCTCAAAAAGCTTGCACTTTGTTAGCCGTTCGACACCGCCCTTCGACACCGCCCTTCGACACCGCCCTTCGACACCGCTCAGGACAGGCTCAGGACAGGCTCAGGACAGGCTCAGGACAGGTGTTTGCACAATTTCCAAATCAAAAAAACTCCTTGATAGCGACTTGTACTGAGCCTGTCGAAGTAAGCGTGGCGTTAGCCATACTCCTAGCTCCTCACAGATAACTTTTTCAGCAAACCCTAACTACGAATTTTCTCAAGTTCTATAATAATTAGCTGTATTTGCTGATATCTTTTATATTCCTTGTTTTCTTGCAGTTTAATAGCTAATGTTTTGAACTTCTGGATTGCTGTCTGCACATCTCCTTTATTCAAAGCTGCATAGGCTTGATTATTTAATTCTTCAATGGAATCAGGAGAAACAGTTGAAGAATTTACAGGATATTGTAGTTCTGGATCTCGTAAATCCACTATTCTATTCAAAGAGTTTATTTCAGCCTGTAACTTATCAATAATCTTTAACAACTGTGTTACTTCTGGAAATTTCTTTGCTTTTAAAGAAGCTAAACTTTTTTGTAAATAAAGCGTGTTTGCTATTTGGAAATCTGCTATTTTCTGTTCGTTCTCTTCTTGTATTAATCCGCGCTGATGATAAGCTACTGCATATTGGGGATTGATTGTAATTGCTTGAGTAAAATCTGCAATAGCTTTCTGTTTATACTCTTGAATTTTATCTTTTACTTCTACTGGACAAATAATTATATAATCATCCTTTTTCCTACAACCCGGTACAGTTCCATCAGGATTTAAAGGCTTTCCTTGGGCATATCTAGCATAAATTAAACCCCGTTGATAATATGCTTCTGCATTTTGCTGATTATGATTAATAGCTTGTGTAAAATCTAATATTGCCCCTTGATAATCTTGTTGATTTACCTTGATTTTACCTTCTAAAAGCCAGTTGTTTGATATTTGTATTGCTTGAGTTTGAGAAGCTGCAACTTGATAAAAATTCCCTCCAATAATCATTAGGGAAGTGATTGTTAAACTTAGACAGGTAAAGGGTAATTTTAAGGTAGACATAAGGGGATTGGTAATTGGTGGTTGGTGATTGGTAATTGGTAATAAAATCCTATTTTAATCCTGTTCATCCTTAAATCCTGGAAATCCTGATTCTGAAAAACTTAATGATTATTTTCGCATAATTTACCCTCATCTTTAACTAAACTAACATTTTCTTGTAAATATTCATGCAACCATTCACAACTACGTTTTTTTAAACCATGAATATCCAAATCCCACAAAGTGATATGATTACTAATATCCACAGAATTTATCATCTTTCCATCTGCACTAAAATTAACTTCTAAAAGATCATTTTTACTTCCTTGCAGACTATAAATTAATTCTCCCTGCAAATTCCAAAAACTGATTTTATCCCCACTGGCTGAAATCAGAATTTTACTATCAGGACTAAAATCTACACTATAAACACTTTGATGATGTTGTAAAGTATGTAATAATTTACCACTCTTGCTATCCCAAAGTTTCACTGTTTTGTCAGCACTTGCAGTCGCAATCATTTTTCCATTAGGACTAAAAATTACAGATGTAATATTATCCTCATGTCCAGAAAGAGTTTGCAGTAATTTTCCTGCTAAATTCCACAGTTTTACTGTTTTATCTCCAGCAGTAGCTAAAGTCTGACCATCTCTACTAAAGTTAATATTTGTAGGTAATTTATCATTTATCTGCCAACTTGTTAATAAATTTCCTTGTAAGTCCCAAATTTTAACTTGTTTATCAACCCTGCTAATAGTTGCAATTTTGTTACCATCTGGACTCAAACTGATATCTTGAATTGGCTTAAATATACTCTTCAATATACTATTATCCTGTGAATGTCCCTGCCAACTATTGATAAGTTTACCATCAAGATTCCAAACTTTGATTTGATTATCAACGCCCATAGTGATAATATTTTTTCCTGTGGGATGAAACAATATTTTGATAATTTCTCCCTCATGGGCATAAAAACTTTTTAGCAAACTGCCATCACGCTGTCGTAAGCTGATAATTCCCTGTTTATTACTTACTGCAATAGTATTTTTATCAGGACTGAAACTCACACTATTACCAGAAAAACTCGGTAAAATACCTTGCAAATGCCAAAGTTTAATTGTGCCGTCAGCACTAGCAGAAACTATGGTTTTGCCATCAGGAGTAAAACTGGCTTCTGATGCTTTACCTCCATGTCCTAAAAAGGTGTAAATTGGAAATTGGGAATTAGCTTCAAAATCTTTAGTCAAATCATTAGGAATCATCCAGACTTTAATTGTATCATCAGCACTAGCAGAAACTAGAGTTTTACTATCTGGACTAAAATTCACATCTAAAACTTCATTATTATGACCTGTAAAAGTATGCAGTAATTTTCCATTTACATCCCAAAGTTTCACAGTTTTATCTTTACTAGCAGAGGCTAAAGTATTACCATCGGGACTAAATTTGACTGTAAAAACTTCATCAGTATGACCTGATAATATTTTTACTGGTAATTTTTTTAATTCCTGACCTTCAAGATGCCAAAGTTTAACGGTTTTATCAGCACTTGCAGTAGCAATAGTTTTTCCATCTGGACTGAAATTTATACCCCATATTTTTTGTTTGTGAGCGTTAATTGTTTTCATCAGTTGTCCATTTAATGTCCACAGTTTTATTTTTCCTTTACTGTTAGCAGTTGCTAAAATTTGACTATCGGGACTGAGAGATATTGCCAATAATCTATCTTGTTCTATTAACCTAAAATTAGGTTGATTTGTAAATAATTTTGTGTTAGGATCATAACGCCAAAAACTAATAGTGTTATCAAAACTAGCAGCAATCAAAAATTGATAATCTGGACTAAAAATAACACTAAAAACTCTATCTTTATGACCTGATAAAGTTTGCTGTAACTTCCCATATCGTCGCCAAATTTTGATGGTATTATCTTCACTACCTGAAGCTAAAAGCTGACCATCTGGGCTAAATTTAACAGTGGAAATCTCACCTTTATGTCCTTGTAAACGATTGTATTCTCGAATTTGGTTGATATTTTCTAAAGTAGCCGCAGACAAACTTAACTGAGTTTGAGAATTTAAGAAGTTTAAGAAATTTAACTGCTGTAAATTTTTGATAACTTTCAGTGTGGGGATAAAAGCTTCAACTTCATTCCCAGATTTTAACAATACTTGTGCAGATAAATTCAAGGCTTTTAATTCATTAATTTGGGATTTTTGCCTTTGCCATAAAGCTACACCAGCTAATAGTAATACTCCTAATAACCCACCACTTAAAGCAATAATAATTCGGTTTTTAGCCGCATTCTGAGCTTGACTTTCTTTCTTTTGTAGTTCTAAACTTTGAATAATAAAATTTTGCTCATTGGCACTAATTTGATTTTCCCGTTGTCTTAACCATTCCTGGGCATCAATTAAAGATTTACCCCGCAATAATCCTCCTGTATCTTGTTGATGATTTTCCCATTGTCGCATTATTGTTCTTAACTGTTCTTGCCATCGGCGAAAATCTCCATCTGTTTGCATCCATTGTTTTAATCTGCGCCAATTACGAATTAATGCCTCATGAATAATTTCTACGGTTTCAATTTTTGTCAGTTTATTAATGTCTGTAACTACTAATCTGGCATTTGCTAATTGTGTAACTAAATTCCAGTTTTCTGCCCCCACTTCCCCACGAGTAGCTAAACGCCGGATATCTGTGTTATATTCTCCTGGCTGCACTAATTGAATAAATATTTGTTGTACTTTTTGTTTATCGGCTGCACTTAATTGGGCATAAATTGACTCAGCATGATTCGCCAGTGCAGTTTCGATAGTGCCAATTTCCGTGTATGCTTGATGAGTTAGCCATCCTTGCTGTTGCCGTTGCCACAACTGAGTTAAAGTAAATTCTAGTAAGGGTAAATGGCTAGGAGAATTAAGCACCACATCAATGAGACGTTGAGTTAATCCTGGTTCTAATTGTACATTGAGACTAAGAGCAGGTTGTGAAATGGCACTTTCTAATTCTAAGGCATTCATGGGACCTAAATTCACCTGAGCATCTTGCAAGGCATTACTCAAAGGACGGTAAGATAAAGCTTCACCAAAAAAGTCTGCTCTTAGGGTTAACACTAAGGTACAACCAGGAATACTATTAACTGCATTTAAAAGATTATCTAAAAATATTTTCCGTTCTCCGGTATCCTGACAAAGAGTATAAAGTTCTTCAAATTGGTCAGCAATTAAGATAATATGTGATTTGGGTGAAATACTAATCAGCGATTCTAGGAAATTAGATAAAGTGCTATGACTTTGTTTTAACTGTACTTCTATTTCTAATTCTTGCAATCTGGAATTAGGAGAAATATCTTTTTTAGTGCCTAACTCTCGATGAAGTGCGATCGCTAATGATTCTAACGGATTATTCCCCGGACGAAAAGACACAATTTGCCAATGTTGACTTTTATCACGTTTTAATTGGGGAATTAACCCGGCAAATACCACCGAAGATTTACCACTTCCCGAAGCCCCAACCACTGCTACCAAATGCTTTGTTTTCACTGCTGTAACTAATTGTTGGGTAACACTTTCTCGCCCATAAAAATAGACTGTATCTTGTTCTTGAAAAGCCGCCAAACCCCTGTAAGGACAACTAGCTACAGCCCCCATACTCTGCCAAGTCGGAGGCGTTGCTAACAAATTTTGGACAATTACAGGCAACCAACTAGCACAAGGATATTCTGTTTCTAAACCTTGTAATTTTTTGCGGGCAATATTCACAGATTGATAGAAAGATTTTCTACTGGTAAACTGTTGAATAAAGTCTTTTAAAAATTGATGAGCCACCTGATCTGGTACAGGTTCACGCATCACAATTATTTGGGGAATATGCAAACTTTCTAATTCAGTAGCAATTCCTAAACCATCACAGGAGTTAAAAAAAGCTAATTGTAACCCTTTGCTGACGGCGGTTTGTAGTGCATACCGCAACTTATCCATTGTTAAACTATCGGTGCGGTTGAGAAATATTCTGCCTTTTGTTGACTCTGTACGACTATGGCCAGAAAAGAAAATCAGATCCCAACCGGTATCATCCCAAAGATATTTATTCAGTTCTGAAGGTGAAGGTTCAACTAAAACAATGATTTCCGCTGCTTGACAATATTGTTGCAGTAATTTTTCATCTTCAGCAACATTAATTCCTTCACTATTACCCAGAATAATTAAAATGCGGATATGGGAACGGGTACTTTTTTTAAACCGTTGGGAAGAAAGGGAACTAAAAGCCACTTCTGCATGAGGATAATAATTAAATAAATCCCATAAATGCCAAGGTAATTTTCGCAGTTGAGTTTCATGAGTACGAATAATTATTCGCACTTCATCAGTAGCATTTAATTGTGTTAAACATAATTCTTTTATCTGGCGAAATGACTCTGCTTGTAACCAAGTAATAAATTGCTGTTTGAGAATGTTTGTATGAGTGTGACATTCTGTTTTCAGAGATTGATATTTGACATTAGTAATTTGGTCTTTTTTAGGTTTAATGCGGTATCCATCCAGACTGCGATAACTATTAGACCAATCTTGATAAATATTAGGTAGGGTGGGAAGAGGAGGTAATGTTAATGTATTGTCACTTAGTTCAATATCGGGAAGCGCATCATCTTCACCAATTTCTAAACGAACGCGAAAGCCTTCATGGAAATTACCATCTAGTTTGAGGATAACTAATTTGTTCATAATCTTACCACTCTTCTCCCTGCACAACACCTCTATGACAATTTCGGCTTGCTTGGCAATATTTTACGCAAATGGTGGAGATTGTTACAAAAGTTGATTTTCTTGTCTGAATCAGGATGTCCAGGATTTAAGGATTTACAGGATGTATTTGTTTGTGTTGTTGATGGGATGTTTGAGGTAATTTCTTATTGAAGATGTAGGGGTTTAGTATTGCTAAACCCTGACCAATATTGCTAAACTTGATGTTGTGCTAACCAAGCTTCTAAATCACTTAAACTAGAAAAATCAAGTAAAGCCTCAGCTAAATCTTCTAACTGTTCTGATTCCATAGCTTCAAGTTTCAATAATTGTGCAGGTGGAACAGTTCCGACTTGATGACGGAGTTGTCGTGTCACAATTGCTAAAGCTTTTTCCTGTTGGATATCCTGATAAATTACAGACTCGCGCATAGCATCACTCCGCAATAATCTTTTAATCAGTTTCTTGTTTAATACTAACCCAGCTAATATCGCCGTTGAAGCAGCAACATTACTTTGGATTCGGGTATCGTTTATTTGCTCAATAGCTTCTGCAACCTGTTGTAATATTAGCGTTTTATCCTCAGTTTGACTGAGAGTTGCAAACGGTAACAAACCAGGAGTATTTAAAAATATGTCGCTGGGTTGTTCCCAAAGACGAATAACGCCAAATTCATGACGGGTATTTTCTAAAACAAAGGCTGTTTGCTGGACTAATTCGGATGTGGTTGGTTGTAGATAAATCACAACCTGACGCATCCGTTTATTGGGAAATTTGCGATACACCCTTAACCGATAATCCGCCATTCTAAAGGGAATTTGGGCTTTTGGTTCAGTTTGGAATTCTATATGCAGAACAATTTCATCTGACTGTAACAGAATTAACGCATCTGCTCGAATCGGTTCGAGGGATAATTCTGATGGACTGAGTTGGGTGACAAATAACCTCCTCAAAATCATAAAATACAACATGAAAAAACTACAAATAATATCCTGTAAATCCTTAAATCCTGGATATCCTGATTCAGACAAATAAAATGTTATCAGCAAAGAAACTTTCTACAAACCTTTTAATAAATCCATAATTTGTTGATAAAGAGCAACATTTCCTTGAGCCTGTAATAATTGTGCTGCTTGTTGGAAATTTTCAATTGCCTTTTGTTTGTCACCAAGTTGATAATAAACTAAACCGCGACCCATGTAAGCCTGAGCATAATCAGGATTAATTTTGATAGCTTGGTTAAAATCTGCCAGTGCTAATTCCCATTTTTTCTGATTATAGTAAAGAACACCGCGATTTTTGTAGGCATCAGCATAATCAGGATTAATATTGATAGCTTGGGTATAATCTGCCAGTGCTAATTCCCATTTTTTCTGGTTTTTGTAAAGAACACCGCGATTGTTGTAAGCCTGAGCATAATCAGGATTAATTTTGATGGCTTGATTATAATCTGCCAGTGCTAATTCCCATTTTTTCTGGTCACTGTAAAGAAGTCCGCGATTGTAGTAAGCCAGAGCTAAATCAGGATTAATTTTGATAGCTTGGTTATAATCTGCCAGTGCTAATTCCCATTTTTTCTGGTCACTGTAAAGAAGTCCGCGATTGTTGTAAGCAGCAGCTAAATCAGGATTAATATTGATAGCTTGGTTATAATCTGCCAGTGCTAATTCCCATTTTTTCTGATTATCGTAAACAAGACCGCGATTGTAGTAAGCCTGAGCATCATCAGGATTAATTTTGATAGCTTGATTATAATCTGCCAGTGCTAATTCCCATTTTTTCTGGTTTTTGTAAAGACCACCGCGATTGTTGTAAGCCTTAGCATAATCAGGATTAATTTTGATAGCTTGATTAAAATCTGCCAGTGCTAATTCCCATTTTTTCTGCTCATAGTAAAGATTACCGCGATTGTAGTAAGCCTCGGCATAATCAGGATTAATTTTGATAGCTTGATTATAATCTGCCAGTGCTAATTCCCATTTTTTCTGATTATGGTAAAGATTACCGCGATTGTTGTAAGCCTGAGCATAATCAGGATTAATTTTGATAGCTTGGGTATAATCTGCCAGTGCTAATTCCCATTTTTTCTGATTATCGTAAACAAGACCGCGATTGTAGTAAGCCAGAGCATAATCAGGATTAATTTTGATAGCTTGATTATAATCTGCCAGTGCTAATTCCCATTTTTTCTGGTCACTGTAAAGAAGTCCGCGATTGTTGTAAGCAGCAGCTAAATCAGGATTAATATTGATAGCTTGGGTATAATCTGCCAGTGCTAATTCCCATTTTTTCTGGTCACTGTAAAGAAGTCCGCGATTGTAGTAAGCCAGAGCTAAATCAGGATTAATTTTGATAGCTTGATTATAATCTGCTAGTGCTAATTCCCATTTTTTCTGGTCACTGTAAAGAGCACCGCGATTGTTGTAAGCACCAGCATCATCAGGATTAATTTTGATAGCTTGGTTATAATCTGCTAGTGCTAATTCCCATTTTTTCTGGTCACTGTAAAGAACACCGCGATTGTTGTAGGCATCAGCATCATCAGGATTAATTTTGATAGCTTGATTATAATCTGCTAGTGCTAATTCCCATTTTTTCTGGTCACTGTAAAGATTACCGCGATTGTAGTAAGCCAGAGCAAAATCAGGATTAATATTGATAGCTTGGTTATAATCTGCCAGTGCTAATTCCCATTTTTTCTGCTGAACGTAAAGATTACCGCGATTGGTGTAAAATCCCGAACGGGGGCTGAGTTTAATCGCTTCATTGATCGCTACCTCTGCTTCTGCATACCTTTTTAAAGCAGATAATACACCCGATTTCTCATTATACCAATTAGGATTATTTGGTTGAAGTTCAATGGCTTTATTGATTGCTGGTAAGGCTTCCTTTGGTTGCTGTAAGTATATATAAACTTTACTTAGCTGACTCCAAGCAGCAACAAAATCAGGTTGACTTTTCACTGCTTGTTGCAATGGAGCTACCGCTTCTTGATATTTTTTCTTACTACTTAAAGCCAAACCCTTGCCATAATAAGCTAAGTGAATAAAGGCTGGTTTTAGCTGAATCGCTCTATCAAAAGCCTCTATAGCTTCTGGCAAACGACGTAAACGCCACAGTTGATTTCCTCTTTCTATCCATTGACTGGCGGTAGTATTTCCTTTGGAAACATCTACTGATAATATTGCTGCTTGTATAGAGTTAACTTGTTGTTGATTTAATTTTGCTGCTGGGGTAGTTTCTACTTTTTGTCCTTGGGTATCTAGTTTGTTTGCTATTGCTAAAAAGGTACTGATAGGAATACCTAAACTATTACCTATTTGTACTTTTCCACCACTACTACCTCTATCACCAGTTTTTTCATCAATAGCTGTTTCTCCCTCAGCACGTCCATGAATACCTATTACTCTTCCTTGGGTATCTAATACTGGTCCCCCACTCATGCCCCCAAAGGTGATACTTCTATAAACTAATTCATATCCTCCGGTTAAGGAAACTGCACTTTGACTAACACTTGCACTGACATTTCCTGAGTTCCCAGAACTATTGTTTCTAAAATCTGATTGGTTAGTTTCAAATAATCCTTGTTCTTTACTAAAAATCTGCCCCATTGTCAACCGCCAAGGTGATGTTTGCCCTAATTTGGGATATCCTGCTGTTAATATATATTCATAATCTTTTGGGTTGTGATTTGCTAAGGTGGCAATTTGATATGTTGCTGGACTTCTAAATTTAACTACTGCTAAATCTACTCCTGATTCTAGTTTAATACTGCCTTTTTCTATAGGATATTGTTTACCATCTGGAGCAAGAATTGAATAATTAAAAAGTCCACAGGATTGAGTTTCATTTTCACTTTCACAGAAAATATGAGCCGCAGTTAAAACAGTATAAGTATCTCCTTCTTTAGCGATAATTACCCCTGAACCATTAGATTCATCACTACTATCAATTCTCACGGTTATTTGTTTGGCTTTTTGTTCTATTTCTCCTAACCATCCTGTTAATGCTGGTACGTCTGGTACTGGTTGGGAAATATTTGGTACAGGTAAGGAATAGGCGGTGAGAATTTCTGGTTTTACTTGTGCTAATAAGGTGGAAGTTGGTATTCCCCAACTGAGTTTTCGCATTTCCTGGATTTCTGCATTGCTAGGACGTGAACCATCAGGATAAACATAACCTGTATTTAATATTGGGTATGCACTTCTACCATTTATCCCTATGATTTGTCCCACAGAGTTAATGATTGCACCGCCACTCATTCCTTGGTCAATATCACTACTATAACCAATTTGATAGCCTTCTTTTAGTGGTTTATCGGCTATTTTTTCTACTCTACCAGTGCGAAATACTATTTGTCCTTTGGTAGCAGAATATCCCGCCGCCATTACTTCCATTTCAGTATTAGGTACGGAATTAGCTACTTCTTGTAAACAGTAATTTTCATTGCTTTGAAATTGTAATAATGCTAGGTCAAATTTATTAAAGTTAGTGTTAGGAACTGTTTGTGCATTATAGGTTTTACCATCTGCTGTTGTTAAAGAAATTTTGTTAACTCCTCTAATTACATGAGAATTAGTTAAAACTAGATAAGTATTTCCTCGTTTAGATAGGAGTGTTCCTGAACCGCTGTTATTATCACCTATTACTCTGACTGTAATTCTCTTGGCGATGATTTGTAGTTGTTTTTGGGAATATGCTCCAGTGTCACCATTATCGGCTTTGATTTGACAACTGATATTATCAATTGCTGCTAGGGAGATAGAATTAGATGAAGTTTCAATACTCAAAGTGGAAACTAATAAAAATGCTAAAGAGAAAATGCTGACTGTTTTGGTATTCATGTTCATGATGGGTGATTTGTAAATTATGTAAAATGTACGTATTTAGGGTTTGCTGAATAAACCTAAAACCTTGATATATCAAAGGTTAGAGGCTGATAAACACAGAAATTAGTGCAAGGGTTTTGAAGGGTATACCGGAAAAAGTGTGCATTTTTGGGGATTTCAAGAGATGGCAAAGAAATTTTCAAATCTCCTCCTGACTCCTGACTCCTGACTCCTGACTCCTATGCCCTCACGGAAAGACTTTCTCAGCAACCCCTATTTAGGATTTCTATGTGTGTTTGATGTAGGGGTAGCGCCCCCGTGCCTACCCCGGTTTTCGGAAAATAACCTCTAATTATTGTTAGTTAAGGGGGATTTTTTTAAAAAATCTTTCACACTTACATACAACTGTTCACCTGAATTTTGGAAAATTATCCCTCCACTTTTACCTTCAGCAATATCCATTAACTTTTGTATTACGTCCTCAGCATCACTCCCTGTTTTTAAGGTAAATAGTTGATTACTAGGATTGCAAGTTTCTCCTTGATTAAGAACACCACAGATAACAGAATATCCTTTAATTTTCCCAGTAGACAGAAAATTCAAACGACCTTGTTCATAAAACTCTTGGAATTTTTGCGAGACTTTTTGACAGCGTTCTGCTGGAGTCCAGCCACCTTTATTAAAGTATTCAGATTTCCAGCCAATAAAATACACATGACCTTTTCTTTCAGGAATCCAAGCAACTGTAGTCGGAATTCTCTCACCACTTGCTGCATCAAACATTGACTGACAAAGGAAAGTGACTTGATTTGATTGTGATTCGGCAGCAGTTGATTGGCTAAAATTGGCAGGTAGACTAATAGTTGCTAAAGATGTGACAGCAGCTAGTCCTAAAGTGATGAAAAATGATTGTTGTCGCATAATATTGTTGTTGAGATTGATAAATTAAAAAATCATTATTTTAAGGTAATGGATCACATATTTGATAAATTGTTAGATTATCAAATAGTGCTTTTTTCTGTAACCGTTAAAAAACTGACTCCTGTTCATTAAAAAATCCTTTTTTAGCAAAATATACCCACTATTTAAGGTTTAGCTGTTACCTGTAAACTGTAATTTCCAGTTTCTCCTCGTTGTTGAGAAGTGGCAACTATTATATAAACTCCATCTTCTGGTAATGTCATATCTATTTGAGCATTAAAATCACCAGCCCCTCTATCATCATTTTCGGTTATTTTGCTATAAAAAATTTGACCTTCAGAAGATTCGCTCACTTGAAATAAACTCAAAAGTGAATTAATTTTCTGACTGGTCATTTCAATTACTACCCGTTGACCGGCTCGACCCTGAAATTGATATAAATTCATAAAGTTACCATTTTCAGAAGCAATACCATCCTCTGGATTTAAATTGCCATTAATGATCTGACCGTTAAGTGAGATACTGGCAATAGCAGGTTTTGTGGATCTCTTAAATAGGGTAGAGACAGAAGAAATATCTTTTTTTCTGGCAGCAGTAATAAAAGATTGCACTTGAGCAACAGGAATAGCAAAATTCATCCCACTATTTAATTTTCCTGGTCCGACAATTCCTGCTGTATTCACGCCAATCACTTGACCTTTGCTATTAAGAAGTGGTCCCCCAGAATTACCTCCTTGTATCACTGCATCATGTTGAATTTCTCCAGTCCTGGAATCAATACGAGTAATGTTTCCTTGGGTAAAAGTGTCTTTGAAATCTGCATCCAGAGGAGTACCAAGAGTGAAAATGCGATCGCCTACTTTCGCAGATCCAGCCGCAGCTAAATCAAGTGTCCGCAAGTTTTTCTGATTATGGATTTTCAGCATTGCCAAATCTAATCCATTTTTACCAAAACCCAATACATCAGCCGCGACTTTCTTCCCATCAGAAAAAACAACAGTCACTACACTGGGGAAATCTTTTGGATTATACTTTTCTACTTCTTCTTCATTTCTTGGTGGTGGTTTAATGACATGAGCATTGGTGATAATTAACCCATCTTTACTGATAATAAAACCACTACCATGACCTTGACCTGTTTGAACCGTCACCACAGCCGGACTTGATTTTTGATAAACTTGGCGGGCAATCTGTTCCTGGGATGTTTGTGCTAGTACAAGGTTAGAGTACAGTGCTTTTTGCTCCCTGAAGGATAGCTGCTTTTCAAAGCTATTCACCCCAAGAACGGTAAATATAGTGCATATTACACTTGCACATTGTAAGAATCTGTTGTTCATCATCGTTTGATACACAATTCGGATACAGTTAATATTTCAACCTGGAAAAACCAACGCTATAAAGCTTATTAATGCAGAATATCAGTAAATAGGGGTTGCTGAGAAAGTCTTTCCGTGAGGGCATAGGAGTCAGGAGTCAGGAGTCAGGAGGAGATTTGAAAATTTCTTTGCCATCTCTTGAAATCCCAAAAAATGCACACTTTTTCCGGTATACCCTTCAAAACCCTTGCACTAATTTCTGTGTTTATCAGCCTCTAACCTTTGATATATCAAGGTTTTAGGTTTATTCAGCAAACCCTATATACAGCTTTATTTAATAGACTGTGTTTGCTCATTCTTCCATCTCCTCCAATCAATATGCCAACTACTTGTCTGCTCCTGTTTGGTTTTCTTTCACAGCTTGTAGTTTTTACGCAGATACTCAAATTTGTTACAAAACTTCATTTATTGACCGAAAAAATTTTAGATTTTAGATTTTAAGCTGTTGTGCATTTAATTTGTATAAGTGGAACAGGCATCTTGCCTGTTAAACAAGAGTTCAGAATATTAGGATTATACAATTTAGCTGTGTAACAGCTTAGATTTTGGATTTTAGATTGAAATCAAAGTCTAAAATCTAAAAACAAGGTTTCAAGCCTCTCCATTCATGGAGAAAAATACAAATGTTTTTCGCCTTCAAGCCTCTTCTTTAAAGGAGAGGATAATCCAAAATCGCTCAGTACAAGGTCTGTTTAGCCTCAGTCTTTGTTACCAAGTGTACATTCTTGTTACGTATTTCCTCCCTTGTCACCTTGTCTGCCTTGCCCTCCAAGTCTTGCCCTCACGACAATGTAAAATACCTACCCTTGTGAGGGATAATGGGGGATCTCCAATACGTAGGGTTTGCTGAAAAAGTCTTTTTGTGGGGGCAGGCAAGAGACCAGGCAAGAGGCAAGAGTTTGGGCTATCTGTTATCCCTAGATTTTATGACTTATTCAACTCAAAATGCACGCTTTTGGGAGTATCCCCCTCAAAAATCTTGCACCTACTTTCTTTTTTAGCAGCCCCAACCCCTTGATTTATCTGGGTTTTACATTTATTCAGCAAGCCCTACGTAAATTTCGTTAACCGAACAGTATTGGTGGGCAATCTAGCGACGACTACCTTTTATGAATATAATTTTCTATATATCCTTAGAAATATTTTTAGCATTTATAGCTGATAAAAAGCTAAAAGCCGGGAGTTGTGATTTAAAAACTCAAGATATCAAGACTTTAATCGTTGTAACTCCCATTTTTTATGTATAACATGAGAATATGTTTATCAAGAACTTTTCCTCGCGCCTAGAGCGCCTATTTTTTTTATGGATATTCAATTAATCAACATCGGTTTTGGCAACATTGTTTCCGCTAATCGAGTAGTTGCCATTGTCAGTCCAGAATCTGCCCCAATTAAGCGCATTATTACAGATGCAAGAGATAGAGGGCAACTGATAGATGCCACCTATGGTAGACGAACTAGGGCTGTCATTATCACTGATTCCAGTCATGTTATTTTATCAGCGATTCAGCCAGAAACGGTAGCAAATCGGTTTGTCATTTCCCGTGAGCATCAGACTGCTGATAACTAATTATAGGTGGGGCTGTCAACCCCTCCTATTTATGCTATGTCGACGCTAGGATATCAATTAGACAAGTTTTCTGTCACTGGTGCTACAATTCTAATTCTTTAGTCTTAGCTTGCTCTCGCAACAAAGCATAAGACTAATGAATAACGTTTATTGATGAATTCAGAAGTTGAAGGGATAATGCAAGTCTTACCCATACCTAGTGGTGCTACTACCCCAGAAAGTCCGTCTTTGGGCAAACTGATTGTTTTAACTGGTCCGAGTGGAGTTGGCAAAGGAACTTTGATGCAAAAGCTCCTCCAACTTCATCCAGAGCTTTATTATTCAGTATCTGCCACGACTCGTTCTCCCCGTCCAGGAGAAATTAATGGCCAAAATTATTACTTTATCACCCGCAGCCAGTTTGAAAAATTAGTTGCTCAAGGGGAATTTTTGGAATGGGCGGAATTTGCTGGTAACTATTACGGAACTCCCCGTGCAGCGGTGCTTGAGCAAATTCAGTCTGGTAAATTAGTGATACTAGAAATTGAATTGGAAGGGGCAAGACAAATTAGGGATTCCTACCCTAACGCACTGAGTATTTTTATACTACCGCCTTCATTTTCAGAACTAGAGAAACGGATAAGGGGAAGAGGACAAGATTCTCAAGAGGCGATCGCTCGTCGTCTAAATCGCGCCCAAGAGGAAATAGAAGCAGCAGCAGAATTTGATATTCAAATTGTCAATGATGATTTGGAAACTGCTTTAAATCAAATTGAAGCTGTTTTATTTGAGTAATAGGTAATAGGTAATTGGCAAAAATGATTAACAATTACCAATCACCAATTACCCATTACCACAGATTAAATTAACCGATTAAACCTTGGATCAGTCCAGAGTTGACAGTCAAAAAGAAAGCAACTACAGCACCACCAATACCACCAATTAAGAAAGCACTAGCGAAGTTATTCCAGCTTTCTTTGGAGTTAAAAGCATCCATTGGAGGGTTAGGTACAGTTACACTGGGAAGTGCTGATGCTGGATTGCTATTAGCA
The DNA here is from genome assembly GCF_014696235.1 of Sphaerospermopsis sp. FACHB-1194. Taxonomy (NCBI): domain Bacteria; kingdom Bacillati; phylum Cyanobacteriota; class Cyanophyceae; order Nostocales; family Aphanizomenonaceae; genus Sphaerospermopsis; species Sphaerospermopsis sp. FACHB-1194. The sequence goes on from NZ_JACJPU010000051.1 coordinate 30,906, forward strand.
TACAAGGATAAACAAGCTGTAAGAATTACAACCAAGCCAATACTACCCAATAAACCAGCTAAGTTAGCGTTAGCAGCATCCCGCAGAGGACCTAACTTATTAAAAGGTCCAAAGAGCAAGTAACCATGAGCCATACCTACTTCCAGCCCGCGTCTAAAAGGATTTAGTCCAGGACGATAAGCGGGTAAGTTACCAATAAACCACTTAACCAGGGGAGAAGAATTAACTGGGGTTTCCAAGTTTCCATCTTGAGGATTACCGCCAGCTGCTCTTACAGTTTCCCGATTTCTGGGATCACTGGAGAGATTTTTGGATGCGTTTACTGCTTGTGCCATATTTTATGTTGCCTCAAAATTCAAGCTTCAAAATTCAAAAGGGGTGGCATTGATTCAGTTATCAGTAAACAGCAATCAGATTTGATGTATTTACTGGGTACTGTTTACTGATATCAACCCGTTTTACCCTATGGTAGAGGGTGGAAAAGTAGGTCAGGGAAGAAGCGGTTAAATTCGATCAAAATGCCCGCTGTAATGGTCAGCCAGATGGTAGCGGCTACAGGTGCTGTAGAAATGAACTTAATCAAATAGGATGATTGTTCGCCTTTGTCAGCCATGAATTTAGTCTCCAAAAACAAGTGAATGAGAGCAGATGAATTAGCGTGGAGAAATAGTGATTTCTGAATCCTTAGCGGTTAATTCACCAGAGAGAAATTCTTTGATTGCAGCTGCTGGCCAAGCAAACCCAGTAGCAATGATGGGTAGTGCTAAACCCAAATCAATTTGGATTTCTTTTTGCTCAGTATCAGATTCCTTTTTGATCGCTTGTAAGTAAGCGCGGCCAACCCAGCCGATCCAACCAGCGATATACAGGAAGAGAATGCTGGGGATTAAAAAGTCTCCAGCCCGATCCAAGCGACCATCAACAATCAAGTGAGGATAGCCTTCAGGACCACATAAAGCCTGAGAATAGCGTTCAAACCGCTTTTTACCAGATTCAGGGTCAGCGGTGGTATTACGGGCATTTAGGGCAAGCTCTTGAAAAGCGGGAGAATCTTTACAGGGAACAAGGTTAGCGCCCAGAGCATTAGCTGAGGGGGCAAAATTGAACCAAAGACCAATCGCTAAAATCAAAGCAAACAATCGTCTCATTGAGTTGTTTCCTTTTATTACAAAACAAGAAGTTTTTTGTACAACACGAAGCGGCTTGTACAATGTTTAATTTGGATAACTAGCAAGTCATCATACTCTTGGCTGGGAATCGAGTAAAGTTTAAGTAAATAAAAGTTAAAGCTTCGCAACCAAAAGTAAGGTTTGGTGATTGGTGATTGGTGATTGGTGATTGGTGATTGGGAAAAATAGTCTCCCCTGTACCCTGCACCCCTTGCCTCTTTCTAGTCCCCAGTCCCCAGTCACCAGTCCCCAGTCCCCAGTCACCAATCCCCAGTCACCAATCACTAATCACCATGACCACAGTTTTAGCGATCGAAACAAGTTGTGATGAAACTGCTGTGGCAATTGTCAAGAATCGTCAAGTGTGCAGCAGTATCATAGCCTCGCAAATTCCCGTCCATCAGCAGTATGGTGGGGTAGTTCCAGAAGTAGCTTCAAGGCAACATTTAGAAATAATTAATCAGGCAATAGCCCAAGCTTTCGATGAAAGCGCAATGAACTGGGGACAAATTGACGGGATTGCCGCCACTTGTGCGCCTGGACTGGTAGGAGCATTGTTGGTAGGGTTAACGGCTGCCAAAACCCTGGCTATGGTGCATGAAAAACCATTTTTGGGAGTTCATCACCTGGAAGGTCATATCTATGCTACTTACCTAGCACAACCCAATTTAGACCCCCCATTTCTTAGCTTACTCGTTTCAGGCGGACATACAAGCTTGATTTATGTTAAAGATTGTGGTAATTACGAAACTCTAGGAGAAACCCGTGATGATGCGGCGGGTGAGGCTTTTGATAAAGTGTCAAGATTATTAAAGTTGGGATATCCCGGCGGACCTGTGATTGATAAATTGGCGCAGACAGGTGATCCCCAAGCTTTTGTATTACCAGAAGGAAGAATTTCCCTACCAGGTGGGGGTTATCATCCCTATGATGGCAGTTTTAGCGGTTTAAAAACGGCTGTATTAAGGTTAGTGCAGCAGTTAGAAAAAGATGGTGGACAATTGCCCGTAGCGGATATTGCAGCCAGTTTTCAAGAAACAATAGCCAAAGCCTTAACCAAAAGAGCGATCGCCTGCGCTCGTGACTATGGTTTAAATACAATTGCCGTAGGTGGAGGTGTAGCGGCCAACAGTGGACTCAGAAAGCATTTACAAGCTGCGGCGGCCGAGAATAATCTCCAAGTCCTATTCCCGCCCTTAAAATTCTGTACTGACAACGCCGCCATGATCGGCTGTGCAGCGGCTGATCATCTTTCCCGTGGACATACATCTTCTCTCACCTTGGGCGTTCATTCTCGACTGCCTTTAACCCAAGTCATGCAGTTGTATTAGAAGGCAGGAGGCAGGGGAAGATGAATAACCCAATACCCAATACCCAATACCCAATGCCCAATGCCCAATGCCCAATGCCCAATGCCCAATGACTAATGACTAATGAGGGGTTGCTGAATAAACCCAAAATACTCGTAAATCAAAGGTTTGAGGCTGATCAGGAGGAAAGAAAGTGCAAGATTTTTGAAGGGTATACCTTAAAAACTGTGCATTTTGGGTCTGATAAATTAGAAAATCTGGGGATAACAGATAGCTAAAACTATTCCCTATTCCCTATTCCCTATTCCCTGCCTCAACGAAGGGACTTTTTCAGCAAACCCTAATGACTAATGACTAATGACCGAATATGATCAGCAACGGCATTTGGTTGTTCTAACATTGCCAGATGTCCACAATTAGGAATTTCAATAAAATTATTACCAACGTATTGGAACAGCCTATGGAAGCTGGCTAAATGGCGTACATATTTGGGTTCCATAAGCTTGTCATCCGCACCAGCTAAAAAATAAACTGGTTGCTTTATTTGTGAAACTAACTGAGGTAAGCGGTTCACTTCTTCCTCTGTTGTAGAGTCTAAAAGCGTTCCTAGTGCAGCTTCTGGATCGGCAACAACAAAATCAATAATTCGTTGACGCGCCCAAAAACGGTCTAAAGGACGTGATACACTGGCTCTGGTAAAGAGCAAATCAATCCAAGGCACTTGGTAAAGCCAGCGTGGCCGAACTTGGAGAAATTTTTGACCCTTTGAGCGAAACTGCTCAAATGCTTCTTTAAGATAAATTCCACCACCAGCATTAATACAAATAACTCCTTTAACACGGTCAGGTAATTGAGATGCTGTCCATAGAGCAATAGTACCTCCCAAAGAATGACCAATGAGCCAAACACTCTTGAGATTGAGAACTTCCAGCAGAGCTATTAAATCTTGAGAGTATGAGGCAGGAGAATACAGAGAATCAGCAGTATAGCTAACTAATTTAGGATCTGTGGTGGAATTGAGCTTTAGTTTGTGCAGTTTTTGGGCGTTTCGGCTGTGATTAAAATCAAATTTTGCCTGAGACTGAGATTCACCAAAACCTCGCAAATCATAAGACAAGCACTGAAAATCAACTGATAGGCGAGAAATCACAGGTTGCCAGTATCCACGACTGTTGAGCCAACCGTGGATAAACACTAAAGCATGAGGGTAAGAGGTGGGAGCCGTTAACTCATAAGCGTGGGGAACGCCGAAGATTTCTATTGTTGCCATATCCATATCGTAACCCGAAGAGCGGGTGCGACTAAATACGGAGAGCAAGTCCTAAGTTGACAATTTCATAGACAAAACTATACTTATATTGACAAAAATCAATATATTTTTAGGAAAAAATCAACTACTTGATATATAATACGGTGATATCAAGTATTGAATTGAGACTATTGCCGACGCGAAAACCAAGCAATGATGGTGGTAGTCTTTTTCAGAAACTTAATTGGAACACAATCGCGTCTGGCTAAGGCGTGAAAGTCTACTGAGGGATAACTGCTCCCATGCTCCCGTTGAAGTAGAAAGTAAAGTCTAGTTTTGTCTAGGTTTTATATAGCAGAAAAATAGTTATGGGGCTGGAGATGTGGGGAACAAACAGGGGAGCAGGGGGAAGTTATAGCTCACAAGGGTAGGTATTTTACATTGTCGTGAGGGCAAGACTTGGAGGACAAGGCAGACAAGGTGACAAGGGAGGAAATACGTAACAATAATGTATATTTAATAACAAAGACTGAGGCTAAACAGACCTTGTTTTGTATAAAATCTTCCTTGTCTACTTTCCCTCCTTATCTTCCATGTCCTGCCTCAACAGATAATATTAAAAACCTACCCCTGTGAGGGAAGTTATAGGAGGCAGGAGGTAGGAGGCAGAAGGCCGTTTTGGAAAAAATTTTGGCTTTCAAAGGCGTTAGCGTAGCGGGACGAAGTGCGGTTTTAGACCCGATTTTTTTGATAAAAATAAAGCTATAGCCGTAGTTGTAGACAGAGTAGTTAGGACATCAATTGACCATGAAAGTCTTACTAAAATAGGGTTTTACCCTTGACTCCTGACTCCTGCTATAAAACTGTGTTATTTACTACTTGGCTATTATATTTTTCTGTTTTGGCCGCTGGAGCATAGGAGCATAGATTTTACCTAAAGGTGAAAATAGAAGTAGAAGTTTGATATCATACTAGCTAATGACGGAAATTCTACATAATTTATTGTTTTCATCTATTTGTTTTTTGAGGTTTAAGTTCACAAGTTGGCTAAGGCGATCGCCTCCATTGTCGTTTTTGCTGTCAATCTTGGGCAAATGATTCTGTTTGGGTCTGCATCAGCGGCAAATTCATCAAAATTATAGATATGGATACATCAAAATACCTGATCATGCAGTATCTTGATTTCAGTGGCACAAAAAATCAACCACTAAAAACAATCCAGCAGATGAAAGTCCAGGAATTTGCCAAAAATACCCTGTGCTTTAGCTAGGTGATTGTAAAAACAAAATGCTAAAGTTAAAAATGATTGGTTTGAAACTTTTAGTAACTGGCTGTCAAAAGTCCCCATCCCGAAAACACCCAACGTAATTTTTTAGGTTAGGTGTCTGAAGATAGAACAGAGACAGTGTTTTTACTAATGATTCAACACTCTCAAGCAGAGTCACCAATTCAGTCATGTTACCCGAACCACGTTGGCATGGGTTTTTGGAAAACTTGGTTTAGTAGTTCTGAATCTGTAGCGACAAATAAAACGACCGCATTTGATGAGTATGGACGGGGAGATAAAGGTAACTCTAGCGCCGGAAGCGACAGTATCGTTTTTAGCACTGAACGCGATATCGACCTGTATGAACTAGAAGAACTCTGTGATGCGGTGGGTTGGTCGCGTCGTCCTCTGAGAAAAGTAAAAAAAGCCATTGAACATAGTTTTCTCGTCGCGTCTATGTGGCAAGTACGAGGAAATAAAAGGCGTTTAATTGGTTTTGCCCGTGCTACCTCAGATCATGCTTTTAATGCCACTATTTGGGATGTGGTAGTTCATCCAGACTTCCAAGGTCAAGGTCTGGGTAAGGCATTGATGAAATATGTCCTCAAAAAACTCAGAAGTGAAGAAATTAGCAATGTTACTCTCTTCGCTGACCCTCATGTTGTAGATTTTTACCGGACTATGGGTTTTATGCCTGACCCAGAGGGTATTAAAGGGATGTTTTGGTATCCTCAATGATCCTCAAGCAAACAAAACAGGTTGCCGCCATAAATTCGCTATCATACCTAAGATGTGCTATTATTGTTTGGTTGAGCAATGAGCTTTAATCTAGCAGGATCAACTTTTTCAGGCTTAGTCAACAGAAAAACTCTTATTAAGGAAGTGATTTGATTTTTTTCCCTGTAAGGGGTTGGCAATCTGTTTTTAGTATGATATAGTTAGAAAGATGCTTGAGCAAAACATAATTTTTGTTATGTGCAGCTAAACTATCAACAGTGAAAATTTTTCGGGATGTAGCGCAGCTTGGTAGCGCGCCTGCTTTGGGAGCAGGATGCCGCAGGTTCAAATCCTGTCATCCCGATTTTAGATAAATATTAAGATTATGGTAGAACTGTTAACTTGCTATAAATTCACTAATATGTGAGTAAATAGTATAGTATAGATTATATATTTTTTATTGGGTTATTGATAAAAGTTACTAATACATACTAACAACCCAAGTTCCTAGTTAGGAATACGAGTCAGGAGTTAGGAGAAAGAATGAATTATGATGGTGTTCCCTGCTTTTTTGCTGTCTACTTATCCTTGTTACTTGGATTTGAGACAATACTTTTCGGTTAAGCCCAAAAAATAAAATTCTGTAGGTTGGGTTGAGGAACGAAACCCAACATTTATAAGCTTTTGTTGGGTTGCGCTATCGCTTAACCCAACCTTGTATCTTAGAGGTATGTTAGAGGAAGTGGTAGACCGTCCCAACCTTGGTCAGAAAAGACCGCTTCGTAGCAAGGATCACCACAACAATCTCCATGACAGAACTCGAACAGTCGCCT